>JBEVDC010000151.1:0-14155 GCA_040514195.1 Candidatus Limnocylindrales bacterium
ACGTCCGCTTCCTGTCCCGGTTCGAGTTGACCATCGATGGGCAGTCTCCACTGCTCCTCTCGGCAAGCGACCGCGAGACCTACGTCGCGACCGTGCAGCTTGTCAACGATCCGCTTCCGCTGCCCGACGGGCGGACACTGCCAAGACAGGCCCTCTCGATCCGCCGCGCCCGCTTCATCGATGGCGGCCTCCGCGAGCGCATCGGGATCCTCAACAGCTCGCCGCACGCGGTGAAGCTGGACCTCGCGCTCGAAGTGGACGCCGATTTCGGGGACATGTTCGCCGTCCGGGGCTACCGCCAGGCAGCGGTCGCCTCGGTCGCGGTCGCGCACACCGCGGACGGCCTGACGCTCTCTGCGACCGGCGCCGACAACGTCGAGCGTGAGACGCGGGTCTCGACCATCCCGGCACCGGGCGAGGTCGTCGGCCAGACCCTTCACTACGAAGTCGCGTTGGGGCCACAGGAGCGGTACGTGCTAGAGGCCCGGGCCGTGCCGACCGAGGATGGGCAGCTCGTCGAACCCGGCAGCGGCGCGCCGTTCGACGACGCGATCGAGCGGCTGCGCGACCGGTACGCAGCGTTCCTGCGAGGTGCCACGCACATCGCCACGTCCGACGCCCGCGTCGATGACCTGCTCCTGCGCAGTGCTCTCGACCTGCGTGCTTTGCTCGATCCAACGCCGACCGGTCCGATCCCCACGGCCGGCATCCCCTGGTACGCGGTGCCCTTCGGACGAGATTCGCTGATCACCGGCTTCGAGACGCTGGCCTTCCAGCCCGACCTGGCCCTCGGCACGCTGCGTTTCCTGGCCCGCCACCAGGGCCGACGCGTCGACGCGTTCACCGAAGAGGAACCGGGCAAGATCTTTCACGAGCTGCGTCGCGGCGTGCTGGCCCGGCTCGGCACGGTGCCACACCGCCCGTACTACGGGACGGTCGACGCCACGCCCCTCTTCGTTTGCCTCTTCGTCGAGACCGTGCGCTGGCTCGGCGACCGGGATGTGTACGACGAGCTGCTGCCCAACGCCCTGGCTGCGCTGGCCTGGTGCGACACGTATGGCGATGCTGACGGAGACGGGTTCGTGGAGTACACGAGCGGGCCGGACAGCCCATTGCGGAACAAGGGCTGGAAGGACTCGGTCGCCTCCCTGTCGTTGCCCGACGGATCCACAGCGGACCTGCCCGCAGCGCTGGTCGAGGTCCAGGCCTACGTCTATCGAGCGAAGCGGAGGCTTGCCGACCTGGCCAACGAACTCGGCGACGAGGCCATGGCCGGCCGGCTGGCGGCTGAGGCCGACGGGCTCCGTGAGCGCTTCGAGGCGACGTTCTGGCTGGAGTCGGAGTCCTGCTACGCCCAGGCGCTCGATGCGCACAAGCGCCCCGTGACCGCCGTGACCAGCAACGCCGGGCACGCCCTCTGGGCCGGCATCGCTTCCCCCGCCAGGGCAGCGAGACTCGTGGAGCGGCTGATGCAAGCCGACATGTCCACGGGTTGGGGCATTCGGACGCTCTCGTCCGCCTACCCGACGTACAGCCCGATGAGCTACCACAACGGATCGGTCTGGCCTCACGACAATGCGCTGATCGTGGCCGGCATGACCGAGTACGGCCATCGCGACGCAGCGCTGAAGATCGTCTCTGCCCAGCTGGAGGCCGGCCGGTTTCTGCCCGATCATCGCCTGCCGGAGCTGTTCTGCGGCTTCGCGCGCGATCGCCGGTACGCCTCGCGGCCGACGGAGTACCTCGTGTCCTGCTCACCGCAGGCATGGTCGGCTGCTGCGCCGTTCCTGCTCCTCCAGTCGGCGCTCGGCCTGCGGCCTGGTGCCGCCTTCGGGGATGCCCCGGTCATCGATCCCGTCCTGCCCGACGGCATCGAGCGGATCGCGCTCCATCGCCTTCGCGCGGCCGGCGGCAGCTGGTCGTCGACCATCCGGCGCACCACCCGAGGCCTTCGCGTCAGCGGCGGCCTCGAGCTGCAAGCCTTGAGGGCGCCGTCGCCGTGAAGCGGCGCCCCTCGGTGCTCTTCGTCCACTACACCTTTCCTGGCGTGGTCGGTGGCGTGGAGACCGTCATGGCGCACCATGCGATGGGGATGTCGCAGTTCACAGAGGTCGCCCTCATGGCCGGTCGCGGCCCGGTCGGCCTGCCTGGCGTCCGGGCGGTACGCATCGGGCTGCTCGACTCGCTTCATCCGCGGATCGTCGAGGTCTCACGCACGATGCACAGCGGAGCACGGACGCCGGCGTTCATAGACCTGCGAGCCCGGATCGTGGCCTCGTTGGAGCCATACCTCGCCACGGCCGACCGGGTGGTCCTCCACAACGTGGCCACGATGGCGTTCAACCTGCCGCTGGTGGCCGCGCTTCACGACGTCGCGCCGACCCTCCCGATCGATCGGCTGATCGTCTGGGTCCACGATCTCGCGCCGCCACCGGGCGCCGCGCCGATGGCGGCCGACGACCCACGACGCCTGCTCACCCGGCCACTACCCGGCGCCCGGTACGTGGCCGTCTCCGACGAGCGACGCCGTGCGACGGCGACCGCCCTCGGCCTGCAACCCGCGGCGATCCGCGTGGTACCCAACGGCGTCGACGTCACCGGCGTGCTGCGCATCTCGCGAGCCTCCGCCACGATCATCGGCCGGCTGGGCTTGTCAGCGGCGGATCCCCTGCTCGTGCTGCCGGCGAGGCTGGTCCGGCGCAAACGCATCGAGCTGGCGATCGAGGCCGCGGCCATCCTTCGGGATCGTGGGCACGACGCCCGCCTGGTGGTGACCGGTGGCCCGGACCCGCACGACCCCGATGGCACCGCCTACCTGCAGGAGCTCCGGGCGCTGGTCGTTGCGGCCGGCGATCGGGACGTGCTGCTCGTGGACGAGATCGGCCACAGTGCCGGCGAGCGAATGGTCGGCGACCTGTATGCCTTGGCGGACGCCCTCGTGCTGCCGTCTGCGTCCGAAGGCTTCGGGCTACCGATGCTCGAGGCAGCGGTCGCGCGCTTGCCGATCATCTGCTCCGACCTGCCCGTCCTGCGCGAGGTCGTCGGGCCTGTCGCGACATATGTCCCGCTCGACGGCGGGCCGGCCGCCTTCGCCGACGCCATCGCGCAGGCCCTTGCCGGTTCGACCCTCGCCCGTCTCGCCGGTCGGATCCGTCGCCAGTCGGACTGGCGCCGCATCGTCACCGAGCAGGTGCGTCCGGCGATCCTGGACTGAGGGCACTGACGGCTCTGGGCATGGGCTCTGAGCGGGAACCCCAGCCCGTCCTGCGGTGTACGAGGTTCGATATGGGCGCCGATGCTGCGCCGCGAACGTCCAGGAGGATCCGACATGCGGACACGCCGCCTCTTCGCCATCCCCATCGCCATCCTGGCCAGCCTCGCCCTCACGACCGCCGTCCTGGCCGGGGGCTGGGCTTCGGTCACCATCACCGACCCGCCCGCGGACCCGACGGCCGGGGCAGAGACGATCTTCGACTTGACCGTCATGCAGCACGGCGTAACGCCGGTCAGCTGGCCGGCCATCACGGTCGTGGCCACGAACGCGGAAACGGGCGCAACGGTCAGCGGCCAGGCCAAGGCGTCAGGCGCCGTCGGCCACTACACCGTCGGCCTGACGTTCCCGACGGACGGCGCGTGGACGATCGCCTTCTCGTCGAATGACCTGCTCATGGAGGGCGGGCAGACCCTGGCCGTCAGTGCGGCCGCGCCGGCTGCCGCGTCCTCGCAGGCGACGACCGTGAGTGCGGCCGACGTCTCGATGGTCACCGTCCTGTTGATGCTCGTGCTGGCATTCGTGGGGGCCATCGGCGTCATGCTCGTCCGCGATCGTCGCGCGGCAGCGAGCGGCAACCAGGACGAGGGCACGCCCGCAACGACGACCACCGGCTGAGGCAGGCCACGTGGATGCGCCCGTGACTCCCGCGGGCGCATCCCCTAGGCTCGGACCGTGGAGGGCCGTCCACCGGTCGAGGTCGAACTCGTCGAACGGGCACGCAACGGCGACGTCGCGGCGTTCGAGGCGCTGGTTCGCGCCCACCAGGACGTCGCCGTGCGCACCGCCTGGGTCGTCTCGGGGGGAGCCGACGATGCCGAAGACGCCGCCCAGGAGGGCTTCGTGAAGGCCTTCGGCGCACTCCATCGGTTCCGCGCTGGCGCCCCATTCCGGCCGTGGCTGCTGACCATCGTGGCCAATGAAGCCCGCAATAGGCGGCGCGCGGCGGGTCGGCGGGAGGCCCTGGCGCTGCGCATCCCTGAGGACCGCCGCGCGGGCGGCGCGGCCCCGTCACCCGAAGCGGCGGTCCTCGCCGACGAGCGCCGCGCTGCGCTGCTGACAGGCCTGGCGCGGCTCTCCGAAGCAGATCGCGAGGTCATCACGCTGCGCTACCTGCTCGAGCTCTCGGAGGCGGAGACGGCGGCTGCCCTCGACGTGCCGGCGGGCACCGTCAAGTCTCGCCTGTCGCGCGCACTGGATCGACTTCGGGCCGTGCTGGCGAGCCTGGAGCCAGAGCCATGATCGAGCGCCTCGGCCTGACCACGATGTCCGACCTGGAGTCCGCCCTCCGTGACCTTGGTTCGGCCGTCGAGATGCCACCGACACCGGAGCTGGCCGGCATCGTGGGCGACCGACTGCGAGCCATGGCGACCGCGGGACCGATGCCATCGCCCAAGGCACCCGCGACGATGGAGCCGCGCCGACTACCGGTCATCCGGAGCGTGCGCCGCAGCCTCCTGCTGGCGGCCGCTATCGCCATCCTCGTGGTCAGCGCAGCCCTCGGCGTCCGCTTCGGTCTCGACCTGCTCGAGATCGACTTCGGGCCTGTGCCCTCGATCTCAGCACCCCCGGCCAGCGTGGCCAGTCCCGGCGCCAGCGCGAGGCCCACCCCTCGCATCGATGCCGGCGCCATGCTCAGCCTTGGCCTCGTGTCCACGCTCGATGAGGCCGCCGCCGACGCGGACTTCCCGGTCCTCGTACCCGACGTCCTCGGGCCACCCGATGAGGTCTACGGGGGCGGACCTTCGTTGCGGGGGCAGGTCGCCTTCGGCTACCGCCCGCGGGCGGACCTGCCGGAGCAGGACCTGCTGGCCGGACTCGGGCTGCTGATCACCCAGAATCGCGGCGAGTTCGATCAGGGCCTGGTCCGCAAGCTCATCGACATGGAGCTCGGCATCGTCGTCCCCGTCGACGTCGACGGTGCGCCCGGATTCTGGATGGCCGGTGAGCCGCACGTCTTCTGGTACTTGGCGCCCGACGGCACGATCATCCAGGAGAGCGAACGGCGGGCCGGCGACACGCTGGCCTGGGAGCGCGACGGGATCCTCTACCGCATCGAAGGCGCCGCGTCGAAGGAACGGGCCCTCGAGATCGCACGCTCCATGCGCACGCCCTGACGGACGTCCATCGGGGACGGGCGCGAACCTGAGCAGGCCATCACGACATCGGTGCGGCAATGACGTGCCGGCCGGCTTCGCCGCGGCGGCAACGAGGCTCAGCGCGCCAGCGGGTGCCGCCGCCGCCAGGAGCGCTCGAACTTCTCGATGCGGGCGCGGATGTACCAGACGCGCGGGTCTGCGACCTCGCGCCTGGTCTCCACCAGCGCCATCGCCTCCTCCGCGCTCATGCCCATGCCGATGAGGATGCAGCAGGCCATGGCCACGCTCCGATGCACGCCGGCCAGGCAGTGGACCAGCACGGCATGGCCATCGCCGATGACCGGAAGCGCCGCCTCGACACCACGACGCAGGACGCTGATCGGCATCGGCACGAGCGGCGAATCAACGGTCCGAAGGTGGAGCCAGCGCACGGGCGGCATGCGCACCTCGTGGTGCGGCTTCTGGATGGGCATCGAGAGGATCAGGCGTACACCGAGGGTCCGGATCGTGGCCGCATGCTCCGCCTCCGGAAAGGCGGAGATGTAGAGATAGTCGGTGATCTTCGAGATGTCGGGCTCGACGGCCGCGAGTGCACGGCTCACGGCACGACCACGGCGAGGCCACCGGGGATGACACTGACCTCGACCGGTGTGCGCCCGTACGCCTCCCCGTCGATCCAGAGCGCCTTGGACGGCTCGCATTCGACGCGGATTTCCTTGCCTCGCCAGTAGTACATCTTTCCCCACGGCGAGGGCACCTGGAGCAGGCGCTCCGCAGCGGCGAGCATGCTCATCGGGTTGCGACTCAGGACGAAGACATCGAGGATCCCGTCATCGACGCTGAAGTCCTTGTCGATCGAGCCCATGCCGCCGCGTCCCGAGTTGACCACGTAACACTTGAGCCCGTGGGTATCGATGCGTTTCTCATCGATGGTCAGCGTGATCGGCGAGTCGACCGCCTCCTGCATCTGTTTCTTCGTCATGATCGCGTAGGCCATCGTGCCGTACCGGTTCTTCTGCTCGCGGCTGACCTGCTGTTCCGGCTCGATGCCTGCGTACAGACGCTGGATGCCGTACTGGTCGCCGATGCGCATGATGTCGACATGGCGCACGTTCGTGCTCGTGCAGAGCACCTCGACCGCCTTGCGGTAGTCCTTGGGGATGCCCATCTCGGTGGCGAACCCGTTGCCGGTCCCTCCGGGCAGGATGCCCATCGGCTTACCGGTGCCCATGACCGCATTGGCGATCTCGTGCTGCGTGCCGTCTCCACCGCTGCCGATGACCAGGTCGACGCCCTGAGCGATGGCATCGCGGGCCTGTCGCTTGGCGTCGCCGAAGGCGCGCGTGATGGAGATATCCCAATCGACGTCGTGTTCCCGACAGACGTCGGCGAGGTGCTTGAGGACCGGATCGCCCTTGCCGGAGGCAGGATTGACAACTACATGGATGCGCTTGTAGGGCGGTGCCATGGCTTTCCCTTCCGGTGACGTCGACGCGGTGATGCCGAGTAGCATCGCACCGATGCAGCCGACGGTGTCAGCCGCGATCTGTCCGCCGTTCCGTCTGCGGGCGCGGATCCTGACCCCGCTTGTGGACGGGCGGTCACGATATGAGCCGGACGGCGTCCTCGAGGTAGGGCCCGACGGCCGGATCATCGCCGTGGGCCCCGCCGAGCCTTCGCTCAGGCTGCCAGACCGCGGCGCTGAGCCAACAAGCGCTGCCGAGGCCGGGTCCGCCCGCGGCCCTGTCGTCGATCTGCGCCCGATGCTCCTGCTGCCCGGCATGATCGACCTCCACGCCCACCTGCCACAGCTCCCGAACGCGGGCCTCGGTGCCGGCCTCGACCTGCTGACCTGGCTGGAGCGCTACATCTTCCCCATGGAGCGGCAGTTCGACGAAGCGCACGCCGAACAGCTCGCACCTCACGCATTCCGGGCCTTTGCGGCCGCCGGCACCACGACCGCGGTCGTCTACACGGCCGTCTACGAGCCTTCGACCGATGCCACGTTCCGGGCCGCGGAGGCGCATGGTATCCGCGCGGTCATCGGCAAGGTGATGATGGACCGCATGAGCTACGACGACCGACTGCCGCCCGCCGACGTGCTGGACACGAGCCTGCGTCAAAGCGCCGACCTTTGCTCGCGCTGGCATGGACGCGACGGCGGTCGTTTGCGCTACGCCTTCACGCCTCGCTTCGCGGTCTCCTGCTCGCGCGAGATGCTGCGCGAGTCGGCACTGCTCGCAGCTCAGACCGGCGCCTACTGGCAAACGCATCTCTCGGAGGACCGCGGCGAGCTGGCCGAGGTGGCCCGGCTCTTTCCCGAGGCGTCCGACTACCTCGACGTCTACGACCGGGCCGGGGCCCTGGGCGCTCGGACCATCCTCGCCCATGCGATCCACCTGTCCAGTCGCGAGGTCGGTCGACTGGCCGAGTCCGGTGCGCACGTGGCGCATTGCCCAGGCTCCAACCTGTTCCTGGCGTCCGGTGCCATGCCGCTCACACGGTACGTGGCCGCGGGCATCTCGGTCGGTCTAGGGTCGGATGTGGCAGCTGGTCCGGAACTGTCGATGTTCGCGGCCATGCGCGCGGGTGCCTACACGCAGAGCGGGCTGCGCGTGCTGGAGGGGCGCGAGGCGCCAGAGGCGCGCGCGGATGTCGGTCTCGCCGCGCCAACGCCACAGGTGCCGCCCATGAGCCCGCTCGACTGGCTGCGCCTCGCCACGCTCGAGGGTGCCAGGGCCCTGGGGATCGACGACGTGACCGGCTCTCTGGAGGTCGGCAAAGAGGCCGATCTCGTCGTCGTCGATGTGGATCGGACCGCGCCGCTCCCCGGGATCGAGGCCTCGGACGCGGACGAGATCATGAGCCGATTGATCTTCCGGCCCCATTCCGAGATGGTCCGTGGCGCCTGGGTCCGTGGACGGCTGCTGGAGGGGCTTGGCTTCTGAGGGGCCCTCAGCCCGGCGGGGGCTCGGCGCTTGGTCGCGCCTAGATCGCCCGCATTCGGTTGTTCTTTGCGTCATGGGTCAGCTCGGCCTTCCCGAGCGCCTCCATGAGCGGCGGCAAGTACATCCCGAAGCGGCCGCGATAGCCCTTGCGCAGGCCGTACCAGCCGCCGACCGGGTTGCTCTCCGAGCGACCCCAGGCCTCGACCGTCCCCTCGGCGGCCGGCTTCTGCTCGTCGGCCGCACCAAGGGGCATCCAGTCGCCGTGCGACTTGAGCATCGCGTGCAGGTCGTCGATGCAGCGCAAGTCGTACTTCAGCTGGGTGGATCCGACCTGGCAGACGAGCGTGGGCGGATCCGCCGCCTCGTCCCGCCACATCTGGTAGTCGGACGTGCCCGGCGGCGTCTTCAGCTGCCAGGGATCCGCTTTGGTGCCGCTTCCGGTTGCGCCCATCGTCGATCGACCTCCTCTGCCGGTCCCCGCTTCGTCGAGTCTAGACCCACCGATCCGGCCGTCCAAAATCAAAGGCTGACGACACCGCTCGCGCCCCGGTCCTCGGCGACCGACAACGAGCGGCCACATCAGAGCGCGATCACGACGCTACCTCCCGGATCACGTCCATCCGCCAGTGCCTTCAGCGCCCCGCGCGGCTCGCCGGGAAGTGCGTCGAGCAGCGATCGTCCTCCAGCACCTACTCTTGCGGCACGGTTCGCGCGTGTGTTTGCCAGCAAGAGGGTGACGTGGTCGAAGCTGCTGTCCCGTTGCTTGAGGGATGTGCGCCGCTGGAGGTCCTGGACGTCCGTGAGCTTGGCCACGGCTTCGACGTCGATGCGGACATCCGACCCACTGATCACCGCGTCCCACGCTCGATGTCGCTGGTTGCCGCCGCGTCGCGAGGCTCTGCGGCGCGGCGAAGCAGGCACCGACCCGTGCTCCGCACATGTGATCGAGGCGGCTTCGTCGCATGACCGAGTCGGTCGATCTGCTCATCCGCGGCGGCACGGTCGTCGACGGCAGCGGCGCGCCTGGCTACCCAGGGGATGTGGCCGTCGTCGGCGATCGGTTGAGGATGCTTCCCATCGGTCCGCGGGGTGCCGGTGGCCGCCAAGGTGCCACCCCCAAGACGGAGGTCCACGCCGCCCGCACCATCGACGCCACCGGCCATGTCGTCGCGCCGGGCTTCATCGACCTCCACAGTCACGCCGGGCTCACGATGCTGGCCGAGCCGCGGCATGAGCCGAAGGTCCGCCAGGGCGTCACGACCGAGGTCATCGGCGTGGACGGCAACGCGTACGCCCCGTTCACGAACCAGCACGATCTCGACGATTTCCTGACTCTCAACGCCGGCCTCGACGGTCGCCCCGACCTGACGTACGACTGGCGTACGGTGGCCGACTACCTCGCCCGCTTCGACCGACAGGTGAGCGTCAACGTGGCGTACCTCATCGGCAACTCCGCCCTGCGGATCGCGGCCGTCGGCTGGGACGACGTCGAGGCCGACGGAGGGGCGATGGATCGGCAGCGGGGGCTCCTGCGCGAGGGCATGGAGGAGGGCGCCTTCGGGCTCTCGAGCGGGCTCGACTACCCGCCGGGCGCGTACGCCACCACGGACGAGCTGGCTGCGCTCCTGGCCGGGGCCGCCCGGCTCGGTGGCATCTATCACACGCACGTGCGCTACGACCTCGGCGACCGCTTCCTCGACCCCTTCCTCGAGGCCATCGAGATCGGCCGACGCGGCGGTGGGCCAGTCCACATCACCCACTTCTACCATCGAACGACCTTCCCCGGCAGCCCCGAGCAGATGCTGGGGTTGGTCGACGACGCGCGAGCCGAGGGGCTCGACGTGACCTTCGACCTTTATCCGTACGAGTGGTCGAGCACGCGCCTCCTGATCATGCTGCCGCCCTGGATCCAGGCCGGCGGCGTCACGCGCCTCAAGGAGCGCCTGGCCGACACGACGGTCCGGGCGCGCATCCGTGACGAGCTTGCGTCGCGCGGTCGGATGTTCGCGGGCGCCGATGCCTGGGCTGAACTTCGCCTCGGGGCCTTCGCCCGACCCGAGCACGCCCGCTGGGAGGGCCGCACGCTCGCAGACGTCATGGCCGACACCGGGAGGGACGCGGTGGACGCCATCTGCGACCTGCTCCTGGCCGAGGACCTGCGCGTCAATCAGGTGACGCCGGGTCCGCACAAGCCAGGCATGGTCCCCTTCTGGCAGCATCCGGTGTCGATGGTCGGCACGGACGGGGTCATGATCGCCGATAAGCCATCGCCTCGGACCTACGGCTCGTTCCCGCGCATCCTGGGCGAGTTCGTGCGCGAAGAGCGAATCACGAGTCTGGAGGAAGCGGTACGCAAGATGACCTCAGCGCCAGCGGCACGCCTGGGCGTGGTCGATCGGGGACTCCTGCGCGACGACTACAAGGCGGACGTCGTGATCTTCGACCCGGCCACCGTCCGATCGATGGCGACGTATGACGAGCCGCGCCGATTTCCGATCGGCATCCAGACGGTGGTGGTCAACGGCCGACTGGTCGTCGACGCCGGCGAGCATTCGGGCGCTCTGCCGGGACGCGCCCTGCGACGCGGCCGACCGAACGGCTGACCAAGGCGCAGCCGACCGGCAGGCTGACGTAGACAGACCGACCAGCTGACGCACCGACCTTCGGACCCGGAGGACTAGATGGACCGACACGCGACCACCCTCAGCCTCGGCGACCTGACCGCCGAGCCCGGACAACGGGTGTTCGGTTTGGTTCCCGTCGATCTCGGGGGGACGATCGTCGAGATCCCGATGGTGCTGGTGAACGGGGCCACGGCAGGACCGCGCGTGGGCGTTACCGCAGGCATCCACGGAGCCGAGTACGTCTCGATCGCCGCCCTCCGCCGCGTGGCCATGTCGGTCGACCCCGCGACGACGACCGGCAGCATGGTCGCCTCGCTCATCTCGAACCCGGCGGCCTACGCCGCTCGCGCTATCTATGTCGACCCCCTCGACGGCCGGAACCTCAACCGCGCGTTCCCAGGCGATCCCGCCGGCGGCCCCTCGGAACGGCTGGCGGCCTGGCTTCACGCGAACGTCATCGCCCCATCTGATCGTTTCATCGACTGCCACTGCGGCGACATGAACGAGGCCCTCGTGTCCTTCGTCGGCATCGAGCACACGGGCGACCCCGCCATCGACTCCGTGACGGAGGCGATGGCCGTCGACTACGGTCTCGACTTCATCGTCGTCGGACCGCTGCCCGGATCGACGGTCACGGCCGCCGCGGCGCTCGGCATCCCTGCCGTGCTCGGCGAGGTCGGCGGACAGGGCCTCTGGCCAGAGGTGGACGTGGCGCTCCATGAGGCCGGCCTACGTCGTGCGCTCCGGACGGCCGGGCTCATCTCGGACGCACCCGACGTGCCCCGCCGACAGACGCGACGGCTGGGCATGGACGTCTGGCTTCGAGCCGAGTACTCGGGTTGCTGGATGCCGACGGTGGCATGTGGCGAGCTGGTCGAGGCCGGTCAGCGGGTCGGCGAGGTGCAGGACCCGTTCGGGCGCACCCTCCAGGTCGTCGAGGCGCCCATCGAGGGCACCGTCCTCTTCATCGTCAGCTCGCTCGCCATGAACGCCGGCGACCCGATGCTGGCCATCGCGAACTAGGCGGGGGAGATCCGAATGGGCAGGCTCATCTACTCGCTGGCTACCTCGCTCGACGGCTTCGTCGAGACGCCCAGCCGGTCGCTCGACTGGGTGATGGCCGACGAGGAGTTGCACGCCTCCTTCAACGACCAGGCCCGTGAAGTCAGCGCCTCGCTGTACGGGCGGCGGATGTACGAGCTGATGAAGGACTACTGGCCCACGGCCGAGCGTGATCCGGCGGCGACGCCGGCGACCCTCGAGTTCGCCCGCATCTGGAAGGACATCCCGAGGATCGTGTTCTCCAGAACGCTCGAGCGCGTCGACGAGAAGAGCCGGCTGATCCGCGACGGTGCCGTGGAAGAGGTTGCACGGCTGAAGGCACAGCCCGGCTTCGTCATGGACGTCGGCGGTCCGACCCTCGCGGCATCGTTGATGCGGGCAGGGCTGATCGACGAGTTCCGCGTGGCTGTCCATCCCGTGATCCTGGGCGCCGGCACGCCGTTCTTCCCAGCGTTGGACGACCGCATCCGCCTCAGGCTGCTGGAGACGCGGACCTTCGGTTCAGGGGTCGTATCGCTCCGATACGAGACGACCCAGTCTGATTGAGGCCGATCTCCTGGATCTCAGGACCCCGGGATGGTCGCGTCCCTCGCCGGAGTCGTGCTGCCGTCGAAGATCGGTCGCTCGCCGACCGGCTCATCGAGCTCGAAGACGACGCCGAAGGGCTGATTACCCGGGCAGTCCTGGTCGCCTGGGAGCGGCGCGATCGAGAAGGTGATGGTCAGAGCTTCCGCGCCGTAGTCGACGTCCGGCGCCAGGATGCGACCCTCTGGCGACTGCCCGCTGGCGCAGGCGCGCTCGACCACGAAGCCCCTGAGCACCGTCGATCCCGGATCGATCGGCAGACCGGCGGGATCGAGCCACCATGTGGCCGCCATGCTCACGCCCGGGTCCGGCGCCGCTGGCGTAAGGGTGAACGACGGGACGGCCGTAGGTTCGGCGCTCGGCGAAGCGACGGCGTCCGTGGGTGGCGCGGTCGGCTCGACGCTCGGGGCAGTCGTGACCGACGGTGCCGCGGATGGCGAGCTGGCGGAGGAGCAGGCCGCCAGGACGAGTGCGATGAGCGCAAGGCTCACGAAGGTCTTCATCGCCATAGGGTACGGCGCCACGGGCAACGACGGAGTGCCAGGCCGGACCTTGACACCGCAACGTCTCAGCGGCGACGCTTCTGACCTCAGCCCAAGGAGCGCTTTCCCGGATGACGATCACCACTCGACCCCGTCCCGTGGCACCCGCGCGCCCGCTTGCGCCCGATGTGCTCCGGCTGCCAGGAGCGGGTGAGCTGGGCCTCGGTCGGGCGAGCGCACTGCCCCTCCGTCGCGAAGGCCCCGAGAAGTTGACCGGCCTCGCGATGTACGCCGACGACATCGTCTTCCCCGGCGCTTGGTATGGCGCCACCGTCCGCTCGACCGACCCTCATGCGCGGCTGCATGGCTTCGACTTCGACGCCGATTTCGACTGGTCGCGGGTCATCGTCGTGACGGCCGAGGACATCCCCGGCGACAACGTGGTCAGCTTGATCAGCGACGACCAGCCCATCCTCATCCCGGTCGGCGGCACCATCCGCCACCAGGCGGAGCCGCTCGCCCTGCTGGCCGCCGCCGATCGCGAGACGCTGCGCGAGGCGCGGCGTCGCCTCCATCCACGTACGGAGCGTCTCGAGCCCGTCTTCGACCCGCTCGACTCGAGCCACGTCTTCGCCCATTACGCGATGGGCAAGGGTGACATCGAGGCCGGCTTCGCCGAGGCGGATGTCGTGGTCGAGGGGACCTATCGTGTCGGCCACCAGGAGCAGCTCTACATCGAGAACCAGGCCATGATCGCCGTGCCCCGTCCGGACGGTGGCATGACCGTCCACGGCTCGCTGCAGTGCCCGTACTACATCCACAAGGCGATGAAGCGTGCCCTGAACTTGACCGCGGACCAGGCCGTGGTCGTGCAGGCCGAGACCGGCGGCGGGTTTGGCGGCAAGGAGGAGTACCCCTCGATCATCGCCCTCCACGCCGCGCTGCTGGCGCAGCGGGTCGGCAAGCCGGTGCGGATGATCTACGACCGGCACGAGGACATCAGCGCCACGACGAAGCGGCATCCGGCGTGGATCCGGCATCGGACCGGGGTCACCCGGGACGGGCAGCTGGTGGCCCAGGACAT
>JBEVDC010000194.1:0-8582 GCA_040514195.1 Candidatus Limnocylindrales bacterium
CGTCGCGTGTGTCGAGTGCCGGGCTCGCGCGCCAGCAGCCGGACGAGGAACCCGGCCGCGAAGGCATCGCCGGCACCGGTCGTGTCGCGGACTTGGACCGGAGCCGTGGGGACGTCGAGGACCAGGGACGCGCGCCCGACGTCGCCCGGTGAACGGATCGCCCGCGGGCTCACGGGCCGCGCCAGGACCCGACAGCCGGTGCCGCCTCGCTTGACGACCACGATCGCGGCCAGGTCCAGCAAGGCGCGCTCCGTCCGCCCCTCGAGGATCGCCTCGGCTTCGGAGGCGTTGGCGAAGAGCACATCCGGCGTCACGGACGCGATGCGGGACCAAGCCTCGCCCGGGCCGAGGTCCAGGATGGGCTGGCGCGAGGCGAGGTCGACCGAGACCATGGCACCGGCAGCGCGGGCCAGCTGGACCGCTCGCAGCGCCGCCGAGGCCAGGGGCCGGTTGTAGAGCGAGTAGGCGGGCAGATGGAGGCCCACCGCGCCCGCGAACCATCGTGGTCGCAGATCGGACGCGACCAGGAGATCCGCCGCGCCGCGATCGGTCACGAAGGTACGCTCGCCGCCTGGCTCGACGATGGCCACGATGCGGGCCGTCGGCGCCGCTTTGCCGACCGCGTGCACGACCACGCCGGCCCGGGTCAGTGAGGCTGCCAGCCGACGCGCCCACTCGTCCCGCCCGACTGCCCCGATGAAGACCGCCTGGCCCCCGGATGCCACGATCCAGCGAGCCGTGTTGGCGGCCGAGCCACCCTGCCGGAGTGCGACGCTGCCGGCCCGATCGCTGCCGTACGCCAGGGGCCCGGCCGCCGCCGCCACGACGTCGACGATGAGGTCGCCGAGCGTCACGATCAAGGGTCGCGTTCGGGCGTCCACAGGCGCCGACTATCATAGGCAGGTCACCCACCCGGACACCCGTCCACGCCCATGGAGCCGCCTCCTCGTGACGCTCACCGCTCGCAGCCTGGACCAGCTGTCGATCGACACCATCCGCACGCTCGCTATCGACGGCGTGCAGCGCGCGAACAGTGGGCACCCGGGCGCCCCGATGGGCATGGCGCCGATGGCCTACGTGCTCTGGACGCGGGTCATGCGCCACGCCCCGACCGAGCCGACCTGGCCCGGTCGCGATCGCTTCGTGCTTTCCGCCGGGCATGCCTCGATGCTTCTCTACGCGCTCCTCCACCTGACCGGCTACGACCTGCCGATGGAGGAGTTGCAGCGCTTCCGCCAGTTCGGCTCGAGGACGCCCGGCCACCCCGAGTGGGCCCTGACGCCTGGGGTCGAGGCGACCACCGGACCGCTCGGTCAGGGCTTCGGCAACGCCGTCGGGATGGCCATCGCCGAGCGTCGCCTGGCCGCGGAGTTCAATCGCCCTGGTATCGACCTTGTCGACCATCGGACGTACGTGATCTGCTCGGACGGCGACCTCCAGGAGGGCGTCAGCGCGGAGGCCGCCAGCCTGGCCGGCCATCTGCGCCTGGGCAAGCTGATCATGCTCTACGACGACAATGGCATCCAGCTCGACGGCCCGACCGCGATGGCCTTCAGCGAAGATGTCCCGCTGCGCTTCGATGCCTATGGCTGGCACACCCAGCGGGTCGGCGACGGCAACGATCTCGAGGCCATCGCCGCGGCCATCGCAGCGGCGGAAGCCGACGACCGGCCGAGCCTCATCGCCGTGCGCACCCACATCGGCTTTGGCTCGCCGAACAAGCAGGACAGCCAGAAGGCGCACGGCGCGCCACTCGGGCCCGACGAGGTGCGCCTGACCAAGGAGGCCTACGGGTGGGACCCAGCGGCGGAGTTCCTCGTGCCGGACGATGTTCGTGCCCATTTCGGGGCGGTCGAGGCGCGAGGCGGGGAGTTGGTCGCGGCCTGGCGCAAGGAGCTCGCCGCCCTGGCCGCCGCGGATCCGTCGGCCGCCGCCGAATTCGAGCGGCGCATCGCGGGGCGGCGTCCGAGGGACTGGGCGGCCAACCTGCCGGTCTTCGGGCCGGACGACGCCATGGGCACGCGCAACGCATCGCAGGCCACCCTGCAGGCCGTCGCCGCCGCCTTGCCGGAGCTCTTCGGCGGCTCGGCCGACCTCTCGGAGAGCAACCTGACGGACGTCAAGGGAGGCGGCGATTTCACGGCCACCGATGCCGGTCGCAACCTGCGCTTCGGCGTCCGCGAGCACGCCATGGGCGCCATCGCCAACGGCATCGCCTATCACGGTGGCTTCCACCCGTACGTCGGGACGTTCCTCAACTTCAGCGACTACATGCGCCCTGCAGTCCGCCTGGCGGCCCTTGCCGGTTTGCCGGTGACGTACGTCTGGACGCACGACTCGGTCGGGCTCGGCGAGGACGGTCCGACGCACGAACCGATCGAGCACTACGCGTCGTTGCGGGCGATGCCGCACCTGTGGTTCGTGCGACCGGGCGACCCGAACGAGACGGTCGCCGCGTGGCGTCTGGCGGCGGAGCGCCCGGACGGACCGGTGGCGCTGGCTCTGACACGCCAGAAAGTCCCGGTCCTGCCGGGCACGGCCGAGCTTGCCACCGACGGCATACGGCGCGGCGGCTATGTCCTGGCCGATGCCGAGGACGCGGCCGGCGGCACGGTCCAGCCGGACCTCATCCTCATCGCCACGGGATCCGAGCTGGCCCTGGCCATGGGCGCCAGAGAGGCGCTCGTTGGTGAGGGGATCCGCACGCGGGTCGTCTCGCTCCCCTGCTGGGAACGCTTCGCGGCGCAGCCGGCTTCGTATCGTGAGACGGTCCTCCCGCCACCATGTACCAGGCGAGTGAGCATCGAAGCCGGTGTCTCGCTCGGCTGGGACCGCTGGGTCGGGCCGGAAGGGGCCATGATCGCCATCGAGCGCTACGGGGCCTCGGCGCCCGCAGCCACCATCTTCGAGGCCTTCGGCTTCACCGTCGACGCCGTCGCCCACGTCGCTCGCGGCGTCCTGACCGGTACGGTCCGCGGCGTCGTCTCGCCCGCGCCGGACCGGGAAGGGCCGGGCAGCCACGCTCACCCGACCGCCTGAGCCCTGGAGACATCGAATGTCCGACTCCCCCACGGTCGACGGCCACCGGATCCCGGAGGGACACCGTTCGGCCATCGACGCCGCCATGCGCCTGGCGCTCGAGGGCAAATGGGCCGAGCGCATCTGGCAACGCGATGCGACCGTCTGGACGGACGAGGCCGACGTAGCCACGGCGATCAACGGCAGGCTGGGCTGGCTCGATGCGCCCGCACACTTCCGACCGGTGACCGACGACCTGCGTGCCTTCGCCGAGAACGTCGCGGAGGCCAGCTTCGACCGGGCGTTGGTCTGCGGCATGGGCGGCAGCTCCCTGGCCCCGGAGGTCTTCGGCCTCGCCTACCCGATGGGTGAGGCCGGCATCCCGGTCGGCGTGCTCGACTCGACGGACCCGGAGACCATCGGCCTCGCCACGGCCACCTTCAGCCCGGAGACGAGCCTGTACGTCATCGCCACCAAGTCCGGCACGACGGCCGAGACACTGGCCTTCCTGGCTCATTTCTGGGCGCTCGAGCATGCCGGCCACCGCGAGATCGGCTCGAAGGACGAGGGCGACCACTTCGTGGCCATCAGCGATCCCGGCGCGCCGGTCGAAGGGATCCCGCACAGCGACGCCTTCCGTGCCGTCTTCCTCAATCCACCGGACATCGGCGGCCGCTACTCGGCCCTCACGTATGTCGGGCTGGTACCGGCGGCGCTGCTTGGCGTGGACCTCGATGCGTTGCTCGACGAAGCCGCCCGCATGGCGGCGGCCTGCCGGGCGGCAGACGCCAGCAACCCGGGCGTCGCGCTGGGCACCACACTCGGAACGCTGGCCAGTCGCGGCCGCGACAAGCTGACCCTCGTCATCGAGCCCGCCATCGAGAGCTTCGGCAGTTGGGTGGAGCAGCTGATCGCCGAGAGCACGGGCAAGCGCGGCCACGGCATCCTGCCGGTCGTCGGCGAGCCGCTGGCAGAGCCCGCAGCGTATGGCTCCGATCGGGTCTTCGTGCGGCTGTCGCGGGCGTCGGGCTGGGACTGGCGCACGTCGACGGAGGCTGCGCTCGACGCCCTGTCCGCCGCCGGGCATCCGGTCGTCGACCTCGTCATCCCTGCCGGCGAGGGACTCGGCGGCGAGTTCTTCCGGTGGGAGTTCGCGACGGCCGTGGCCGGTGCCACCATGGGCGTCAACCCCTTCGACGAGCCGGATGTGACGGCAGCCAAGGAGGCCACCGCCCGTGTCCTGGCGGCACTGCGCGACGGCCACGCCCCGACCGACGCTGCCGTCGACCCAGACACGGCCAGTGGATCGCTGGCCCACCTCTTCGATAGCCTCGCGCCTGACGGCTACGTGGCCATCCAGGCCTACCTGCCGCGGTACGGCGAGCGCGACGCTCGGTTGGGGCGATTGCGCGAGGCCATCCGGCGAAGGACGCGTCGTGCCGTCACGCTCGGCTATGGGCCGCGCTATCTCCATTCGACCGGCCAGCTCCACAAGGGCGGCCCGGCGCGGGGGGCCTTCATCCAGCTCGTCGCCTCGCATGCCGACGACATCCTCATCCCGGGCGAGCACGAGACGTTCGGGATGCTCCTGGATGCCCAGTCCCTCGGCGACGCCCAGTCGCTGGACGCCCGTGGTCTGCCCGTCGTCCGGATCCAGCTCGGCGACGACGCGGACGCGGCCCTCGAAACGCTCATCGCCTCGTTGGAGGACTAGCACAGGCGACGCCGGCCGCGGGCGACGCGGCGTCCGATACGGAAGGGAGATCCCATCGTGGACCTTGCCATCGTCGGCCTCGGGCGGATGGGCGGCAACATGGCCCGCCGCCTGCACCTCGCCGGGCACCGGGTGGTGGCCTTCAACCGGACGCCGGAGAAGACACGCGAGTTCATGGCCGAGGGCCTCGAAGGCGCCTTCACGCCGCAGGAAGTGGTCGCGGCTCTGCCTGCGCCGCGGATCGTCTGGCTGATGGTCCCGGCCGGCGACGCGACCGAGGCGACGATGGAGGAGTTCGCGGCCGTGCTTGCACCGGGCGACTGGATCGTCGACGGCGGCAATGCCAACTTCCAGGACTCCAAGCGCCGACACGCCCTGCTCAAGGCGCGCGGCATGCGCTTCGTGGATGCGGGCATCTCCGGCGGCGTCTGGGGCCTGACCAACGGCTATGGCACGATGGTCGGTGGGGATCGGGAGGACGTGGCTCCGCTCGAGCCCATCTTCCAGGCGTTGGCGCCAGAGGGTGGCTACATCCACGCCGGGCCGCCGGGGGCGGGTCACTACACGAAGATGGTCCACAACGGCATCGAGTACGGCCTCATGCAAGCCTACGCCGAGGGCTTCGAGATCCTGCACGCCTCCGAGTACCCGCTCGACCTCGAGGCCGTGGCCAAGGCCTGGCAGCACGGCACCGTCATCCGATCGTGGCTGCTCGAGCTCGCGGGACTCGCCTTCGAGGAGCACGGGGAGAGCCTGGCGGATATCCGAGGCTGGGTCGCCGACTCCGGCGAAGGCCGCTGGACGGTGGCCGAAGCCATCGCCCTCGACGTGCCGGCCCCGGTCATCACCCTCTCGCTCCTGGCCCGCTTCGCGAGCCGGCAGGAGGAGAGCTATTCGGCCCAGGTGCTGGCCGCCCTCCGACAGCAGTTCGGTGGGCACGCCATCAAGTCCGACTGATGGCCACGACCCGGACGAAGGCCGCCCCGGCGCGCTCGGCCGGAGCACGTGCCTCGACGGGACGTGCGAAAGGGCCCGAGAACCCGCTGCGTGAGGGGCTTCGCCTGGAGAAGGTCCCGGATCCCTGCACCTTCATCATCTTCGGGGCCACGGGTGACCTCGCACATCGCAGGATCCTGCCAGCCCTCGTCAACCTCCGGCGCGCCGGCCTTCTGCCCCCGCAATCCGCCGTCCTGGCCACGGCCCGCCGCCCGTACACCGACGACGCCTACCGAGCCGAGATGGCCCAGGCTGTCGCGGACCACTCGCGGCTGCCTATCGAGCCGGCCCTCTGGGACGACTTCGCTGCCGGCGTCTTCTACCACCGGGGGGACTTCACCTCGCCCGACGCCTATCGCGCGCTGGTCGACCGGCTCGATCGCATCGACGCCGAGCGCGGCACCCGCGGCAACCGCCTGTTCTACCTGGCCACGCAGCCCTCGGCCTACGCCGGCATCGTCGAGCAGCTGGGCAAGGTCGGCCTGGCCAAGGAGCAGCGAAGCGGCGGCTGGTCTCGCATCGTGATCGAGAAGCCCTTCGGACATGACCAGGCCAGCGCACGGGCGCTGAATCGCGACGTGCTGCGTGTCTTCGACGAGTCGCAGGTCTATCGCATCGACCACTATCTGGGCAAGGAGACCGTCCGCAACATCCTGGTCTTCCGATTCGGCAACGGCATCTTCGAGCCGGTCTGGAATCGGCGGTACATCGACCACGTGCAGATCACGGTGGCCGAGGACCTCGGCGTCGAGGGCCGGGGCGCGTTCTACGAGGAAGCGGGTGCCACCCGCGACATCCTCCAGAACCACGTCCTCCAGCTCCTCTCGCTGGTGGCCATGGAGCCGCCCATCGCCTTCGAGGCGGACGCGCTGCGCGACGAGAAGCTGCGCGTCCTGCGAGCCGTGGATCCCGACTGGACGGTCGAGCGCGTGCGCCGCGACGTGGTCCGCGGTCAATACGCGGAAGGCTGGGTCGGCGGCCGCCAGGTGCCGGGCTATCGCGACGAGCCGGAAGTGGCCGAGAACTCGACGACCGATACGTTCGTGGCCCTTCGGCTCGAGGTCCAGAACTGGCGCTGGGCCGAGGTGCCGTTCTACCTCCGCACGGGCAAGCGCCTGCCCAAGCGCGCCTCGGAGATCGCCATCCAGTTCAAGCGCCCGCCGCTGATGCTGTTCCGCGACACGACGAGCGATCCCGAGGCCAACCTCCTCGCCCTGCGCATCCAGCCCGACGAGGGCATCCTCTTGCGATTCGCGGCCAAGGTGCCCGAGCTCGGACTCGACGTGCGCAGCGTGAACATGGACTTCACCTATGGGTCGTCCTTCTCGACCGAGGCGCCCGAGGCGTACGAGACCCTGATCCTCGATTGCATGCTCGGCGACGCATCGCTCTTCACGCGCGCCGACGAGGTCGAGGCGGCCTGGGGCATCGTGGCCCCCATCGAGGCCGTCTGGACGGCCTCCGACGACACCGACGTGGACCTGCGGCCGCATCCTTATGAGGCGGGCTCATGGGGACCATCCGCGGCCGAGCAGCTGATCGAGGGCGACGGGCGTCGCTGGCGGCGGCTCTGAGGATGACGGAGGCGACCGAGGCATGACAGGATCGATGACCCTCGTGGGGGGCGGACGGCGCTGGACGGCCCGCGCGACGAGCGTCGCCGACATCGAGAAGGAGCTGGCCAGGATCTGGGGCCTCGCCGCCCGCGAGTCGCACGAGGCCGATCTCACGGCGCGCGAGGCAGCCATCGCGCGCGGCGACCCGCACCTGGCCGGCCGGCTCGACGAACCGGGCGACGTCAGCGTGCGGATGCGAACGTCGGTGCTCACCCTGGTCGTGGTCGCAGAGCGGCCGGAAACGGCTGAACGAGCGCTCGACGCCGTCAACGAGCTCTCGTCCCGCCATCCGTCGCGGGCGCTCGTCATCGCGCCGGGGGATCCCGACGGACCGGCCTGGATGGACGCCTTCATCTACGCCCAGTGCCGCATCGCCGAGCGGAGCCGTGCCGAGACCTGCACCGAGCAGATCGTGCTCAAGACCGGCGGCGAGATGGACGCACACCTGTCCGAACTGGTGCAGCCACTGCTCATCCACGACCTGCCGGTCGTCCTCTGGTGGCCGGACGACCCGCCCGTCGGGCGCCATCGCTTCGTCTCGCTTCTCCGGACCTGCGACCGCCTCCTGGTGGACAGCGGCGCATTCACCGGCGACGGGCTCGCGCACCTGGTGGGATTGGCCGACGTCTGCGCCAACGGCACGCCCGTGGTCCACGACATCGGGTGGATGCGCTTGACACTCTGGCGCGAGCTCCTGGCCGAGCTCTTCGACCACCCACTCCTGACGCCCGAGCTGGCCACGGCACGCACCCTGCGGCTCGACGTCCTGCGACCGGGCGCCGAGCTGCGCCTCGCCAAGCCCGCCCTGTATGCCGGTTGGCTGGCGTCCATGCTCGGTTGGCAGGTCACGGCCCCGCTCGCCCCGCAGCGCGGGAAGGAAACGCTGGCTGGCGCCTTCCGTTCGGCCCGCGGCGAGGTGACCGTGGAGGTTCGGCCGGTCGAGCCCGGATCCGACACCGGTGGCCGCCGCACCGGGTCCCTGGCGCGCGTCGAGCTCGAGCTCGGCAGCCGCAGCCGGCCGATCCGGGCCCGAGTGACGCGGCACAGCGACCATCTCCTGGCCACGGCCGACTGGGCAGGCGCCGAAGTGGTCAGGCGGGCTGGTCGCCGCGAACCATTCGGCGAGGCGCCCTACGTCGGCGAGGCGCTCGAGCGGGGCGGGCAGGATCGGATGCTCGCCCGGGCCATGGCATCGGCCGTGCAACTGCTGGGCGGGTCGCACCCCACGAGCGCGCGGG
>JBEVDC010000220.1:0-21554 GCA_040514195.1 Candidatus Limnocylindrales bacterium
CCAGAGCCA
Source organism: Candidatus Limnocylindrales bacterium (assembly GCA_040514195.1). Lineage (GTDB taxonomy): Bacteria > Chloroflexota > Limnocylindria > Limnocylindrales > CSP1-4 > CSP1-4. Next base: position 10 of record JBEVDC010000220.1, read on the forward strand.
TCCTCTTCGACCTCGACGGCACGCTGGTCGACACCGTCGGGCGGCGCATCGATGCCTGGCTGGCCGCCTTCTCCGAGATCGGCGTGGGCGCGGATGCCAAGCTCGTCGCCGGGCTCATCGGTGCCGACGGGAAGCGCTTGGCGCGCGAGGTCGCCGCCGACGCCGGCGCCCGATTGACCGAGGACGACGTCGCCGCCATCGACCGGCGGGCCGGGGACATCTTCAGCGAACTGAACGCCGAGCCCATCCCACTGCCGGGAGCGCGCGACCTGCTGCTCGCGCTCGCCGGCGGGCCGCTGGCGGTGGTCGTCGCAACCTCGAGCCTCGGCGCGCAGGTGACAGGCTCGGTCGACGCCCTTTCGTTGCCCGAACGTCCGACGATCGTCGATGGCGAGCATGTCCAGCATGCCAAGCCGGCGCCCGACCTGCTCCTCCTGGCGGCCGAACGAGCCGGCGTCTCACCCGACGCATGCTGGTACGTCGGAGACGCAACCTGGGACTTCCTGGCTTGTGTCGCGGCGGGCATGACCGGGATCGCGGTGCCCACGGGCGCGGTCGACGCCCGGGCGCTCGTCGATGCCGGCGCCAGCCTCTCGATCGACGGGCTGGACGACCTGACGGTCGAGCTGCGACGAAGGGGCTTGGCGAGCGACTCCGGCTAGGTCGGGAGCCCTGGTGTCCAGAGCGGCGGGTCGGCGGCGCTCGCTAGGACCACGGGCCTTCGTCGCCGAGGAATGAATCGAAGGCGACCGCGACGATGAAGATGGCCGAGGTGACGATGGCCAGCAGGATGAGCGCCGAGAGCGAGCCGATCATCATGGAATCACCTTTGCTTCGATGCCTTGACCACGATCAGGCCCCCGGGGCGCGATCGCGACGACGTCGCCAGCGGCCGACCGCGGCTGGCCCGATCGCCCGCCGCAGCACGGGCACGAAGGCGAGCCCGCCCATCACCTGAGCCATGAGGAGGATCGCGATCAGGGTGCCCGAGACGGCGATGGTTGCGGCCGGCACCAGGATCCCCGTCATCAGATCGGGCTGACCTGAGGCATGATCCTCGGCGCGGTCGCCCGGCATCAGCCGGCTGGTGTCCGAAGGTCCACCGCCGGTCGCCGGACCGGCCGCAGCTGGACCGGTCGGATCGGTGGGCTCTGGTGAAGGTGCCGCTGAAGCGGGACGTGGCGTCGGGCCGCCGACCCGGTCGGTCGGCGTCGGCATCGGCGACTCGGATGGATCCGTGGCCGCCGGCGTGGGGGCCGGCCGCGTGGGCGTCGGGAGCGGCAAGGTCGGGAGCGGCAAGGTGGGCAATGGGAGCGTGACCGTCGGCTTCGGTGCCTGCGTGGGCTTCGGCGATTCGGTCGGCGCCGGCGTCTCGAGAGGCAGGGGCAGAGATGGCAAGGGCAAGGAGGGCAAGGGCAGCGGCAATGAAGGCAGCGGCAAGGCTGCCTCCGCTGGCGGTGCAGCGAGGCTCAGGATGACGGCGGCGAGCCATCCGGCGGTCAGCCCCGCCACGGCCGTCCGGTGCCGTCGGCGCGACATCAGCGTCAGGCCACGCGGCGAGTCGCCATCGGCCGGGCGAGGAGGGCCCCAGATGTTGCGGTGCCAGGCAGTGGTGCATCGGGCAGCGACTCCATCGCGGCCACGAAGATGGGCACCAACGACGGATCGAGCTGGCTGTCCGCTGCGTCGATGAGGCGACGCAGGGCCTCCTCCGTCGAGAGTGCCTTGCGGTAGGGGCGAGACGTCGTCATGGCCGAGAACGCGTCACCGACGGCAAGGATCCGGGCCACCAATGGGATGTCCTCGCCCGCGAGCCCATCGAGATAGCCGGTGCCGTCCCACCGCTCGTGGTGGTGGCGGACGCCGGCCCGCACGGCCTCGATGTCGGGCAGCTCGCGAACGATCAGGTCGCCGAGCGCGACATGCTGCTTGACGATGGCGTACTCGTCGGCCGTCAGCGCGGCAGGTTTGCGAAGGATCGTGTCCGGGATGCCGATCTTGCCAACGTCGTGGAGGAGACCGGCGAAGTAGAGCGTCCGACGCAGCTCGGGCTCGACGCCCAGTTGCTCAGCCAGAAAGAGGCCGTAGCGGGCGACGTCGTCCGAGTGGCGCTTCGTGTAGCGATCCTTGGTGTCGATGGCGATGACCAGGCCCTGGAGCACGTCGAAGCTGCCGCGTTCGAGGCTGCGTCGATCGAGCGCGGGATCCTCGGCCATGCAGACCTGGTCGCCGCCGCTGGCCTTGGCCTCGCCGAGGGCGACGGTCGCGGCCGAGAGAAGCTCCGTGGCGGCGGCGCCGTGGCTCGGGAATCGCGCCAGCCCCGCGCTGACCGTCAGCGGCAGCCGCTCCGAGACGCCGAACTGCAGGCTCAGATCGACGAGACGCGTGCGGAGCCGCTCGACGGCCGGCTGGAGGTCATGGGCGCACTCCGGCGGGGCGACGGCAAGGAACTCATCCGGCCCGAAGCGGCCAAGCACCGACGCCTGCGAGAGCTCGGTGCGCAGGATCGCCGACACCTCGCGCAATGCCCGATCGCCAGCAGCATGACCGTGCGTATCGTTGAGGTTCCGGAAGTTGTCGATGTCGATGATGGCGACCGTGACGACGTCGCCTCGGCCGGCCTCTCGGGTCGTCCGCGCGGCCTCCACGAGGCCAGCCAGCGTCTCGACGACGGCACCATGGTTGAGCAGCCCGGTCAGGGCATCCCGCTTCGCGGCATCGATCAGCTCGGCGGTCTGCGCGTCGAGGCGAGCCTGCGCCGCGCGGAAGATCAGCCACAGCAGACAGCCCAGGACCAGGGCACAGACGACGATGATGGCGACGACCGAGACCTGAGAACGGCCGACCTCGGCCAACAGCGATGTTGCGTCGCGGTAGACCTCGAAGACAGCCTCGACCTCGCCGTCGGGTCCGACGATCGGCAGGTACTCCTCGAGGACCGCGGGCACACCGAGGTCGGCCAGGTCAGCCTCCTCGCCGCTAAACTCGGTCGCGATCTCCGCCTCGGCCTGACCTTCGAGGGCCTCCTCCAGCTCCGGCGATAGCTCGAACTGGGTTCCCCGTAAGCCTGTGTCGTCGCTGAAGAGAACGGTGCCGTCAAGGGAGTGGACCTTTAGGCGCAGGATGCCGACGTCGCCCGCGACCAGTCGTTGCAGGAGCCCCTGGATCTCGGCCACCCGCGCGGAGGTCGGCCCGGTGATGCTCATGTCCGGGGCAGAGAAGTTGCCTTCCACGACGCTCTGGACAAGCGAGCGATCGGCGCTCATCGTCGAATTGACCGCGGCAACAGACACGTGATCGGTGACCACGCGAACGAGGGCGACCGCGGTCAGCCCGACGAGCGCCAGGCTTGCCGCGAAGACGAGGATGAGCAGGCGCGGCGAGCGCCGCTCCCGGGTGCCGGAGATGTCGTCGACCTCCCATGAGCCCACTGGCCATTCACCGTTCCCGGCGCGGGTCTTGCGTCGGCGGCGCGGCGTCCACCGAACCTAGGCAGGGCTCCATCGGGTGTCGATAGGACCTTCGGCGGCCTCCGGTCGAAAGGAGTCATGGCTGCCGGAGCGGGCGACGGCCGGCGAGTGGCTCTGCGGCCGGCAGAGCGGCGGCGTCAGTCGGGCAGTTCCTCGGCGGCCGCCACGACGTCCGCCACCGCGGCCTGCAGCCTGGCACCAGCTTCCTGATCGATGTCGCGGTTCTCCACGAGCTCACGAACCGCGTCAGCCAGCTTGTCGGCCTGGTCACGGGCCTCCTCGCCATCGCGCTTCTCGAGAGCGCGATCGAACCGATCCAGCGGGCCGTCCAGGTCCTTGGCTTCGCGGCCGTTCAGGCCCGCGTTGCCCCGCGCAGCTGCGATCGCGGCATGCATCGCCTGGCTGGCCTCGAGCGCGACGCTGTAGGGACCCGGCGTTGGAGCTGCCGTGGTCGGCGCAGGTGACACTGAAGGTGAGAGTGACGCGGTCGCGCTCGGAGCCTCGGAGGCCACGAGCGACGGCTCGGAGGTCGCGCTTGCGTCACTGCCACCGAGTCCGGCAGTGGCTGGGTCCATGAGCATCCAGACGGCGGCCAGCGCCGCGATCAGCAGGATGGCGAGGACCAGTGCTCCGAACGCGATCCTCGGCTGGCGGTCCGCGCCACGACGACCGATCCTCGACCCCGCGTCAACGGCTGGGGCATCGTTGACCGGTGGCGGCAAGACCGGGGCCGGCAGCGGTTTCGTGGGTGGCGACGCGATAGCGATCACGGTCGGGTCATCGGCGAAGGGCTCGGAGAGCCGTTCCCGACTGGCGTCGGCACTCGTTGCGGCCAGGTCAGTCGGCGCGGCCTCACCGATCGAGGTTGCTGCGGCGAAGGTCATCGCCCCAGCGACGCGGGTCCGCCTGATGGCAGCCGTCTCCTGCCAGCGCTCCAGGCCTCGTTCGAGGCGCGACCCGAGTTGCTCGACGGTCGGCCGGTCGGAAGGATCTGGCGCCAGGGCGCTGGCCACGGGCCGGTCGAACATCGTCCCGAGGTCGGCGGACAGCGATGAGACCAGCGGCGCGTCCTGGGATGAGGCAGCGACCAGTCCGGCGATGCTCCCAGCGGGTCGCGGCATACGGCCAGTCAGGCCGACGAAGGCGACCACGCCGAGGGCGTGAACGTCGCTCGCCGGCGTGGCGGGCGACCCGGCCAGTTGCTCGGGCGCGAGGTAGGCGAGTGTGCCGATGGCCTGCCCGGACCCCGTCATGTCCCCTGGCTCGGCAGCGGCGATGCCGAGATCGGCGATGAGGGCGCGACCGCCACTCAGGAGCACATTGGATGGCTTGACGTCCCGGTGGACCATCCCGGCCGCGTGCAGGGCGTCGAGGCCCACGGCCACGTCGACCAGGATCGGCACCAGGACATCCGGTGCCAGGCCCCCTGGACCCGCAGCTTCGATGAGCGTGGCGAGCGAGCCGCCCTCGCACAGGTCCATGACCAGGAACGTCTCCTGCCCGACCGACAGCTCAGCCGGCTCGACGTCGTGGATGGCGACCACATTGGGATGGCTGAAGGCGGCCAGGCTGCGTGCCTCTCGGTCGAACCGTGCCAGGACGCCCGCGTCCGCAGCGTGGTTCGGCGACAAGACCTTGACCGCCACGTCGCGTTCGAGGCGAAGGTCGCGAGCCCGGAAGACCGTGGCGAAGCCGCCGGCACCGATGGGGGCTTCGAGTCGGTATCGACCGACAAGGGTGTCGCCCACGTTTGCCATCGGGGCAGGGTACCGCGGTCGCCGGGATGCCCACCGGGACGCGATGGTGTGCGAGATCGACCTTCAGCCGTCCTCTAGCGCGATCCGGATGCGCTTGTTGATGCGCCCCTTCGACTCGTAGCCGGTGACCTTGATTCGGCCGACCTCGCGTGTGTTGCCGACGTGTGTGCCGCCGTCGGCCTGGAGGTCGAGGCCCACGATCTCGATGGTCCGGATCTCCTCGATCCCGGCGGGGAGCAGGTTGATCTTGGTGCGGATGAGGTCGGGGATGGCAAACGCCTCGTCGCGCGGCCGGACGGCCACTCGCACCTCGCGGGCCTTGGCCAGCTCATCGTTGACGGTCGCCTCGATGGCGTCCACGAGATCGCCACTCATGGTCTCGAACTCGAAGTCCATGCGGCCAGAGCCGGGCTCCATGTTGCCGCCTGTGACGAGGGCGCCGTAGTCGCGCCAGACGACGCCGCACAGCGCATGAAGGGCGGTGTGAGTCCGCATCAGGGAGAAGCGGCGAGCCCAGTCGAGGTCCAGCCGCACCGTATCGCCGACCGATGGCGGGCCATCCGACGACGGCTCCAGCGTGTGAACGATGACGTCGCCGTCCTTCCTGGCCCCAGTGACCGTCCAGGTGCGGCCATCGGCCGTGCGCACGACGAGCCCTCGATCAGCCGGCTGGCCACCGCCGCCGGGATAGAACACGGTCCGGTCGACGACGATCCCCACGCCACCCTCGGCGTCAACTGCCACGATCCGTGCATCGATGGAGCCAAGGTAGGCGTCGCGATAACAGACGGCGTCGGTCGCGACCTGGGTCATGGCTGGATGTCGAAGACGCCTTTCATCAGTGCGTAGTGACCGGGCACCGTGCATCCGAATGCGAGCGGGCCGGGGCTGTCGAAGGTGTACTGGAACTCCCGTGTGCCCTCGTTCCAAGTCTCGATCCCGGGCAATCCACCGACCGCGGTGCTCAGATCGGCATCCGACCCGATGAGGAAGTCGTGCCCGAGGTTGGCGCTGTTGGTGACCCGGAAGGTGTACGTCTCGCCCTGTGTGACCGGGATGCTCGAGACCTGCTGGCCGTCCTGTTTGATCTTGAGCTCGGCCGTCAGTTCGAGATCGATGACGTGGTCGGCATCGACGGCGACGGTCGGTTCGACTGACGTGGCTGGCGTCGTTGGGGTCGCCGGCGACGTGCAGGCCGCGATGGCGATGACGACGAGGGCGACGGCCGCTGGCAAGGTGTGTGAAGGTCGTGGCATGGGCGAGAGTGTGCCGCAAACGCGATCTCGCTGCGCCAGGCAGGACGAGGAGGACGACGAGGGACTCGCCGCGGGCCAAGGCCGACTAGCGCGCCGCCGGTGCGACGCCGGGCACGAGCCCGAGCCGGATGGCGACGCTCGTCGCCTCGACGCGGCCCGAGACGCCGAGCTTGGCCAGGATATTGCGCACGTGGACCGCCACCGTCCGCTCGCTGATGAAGAGGCGCTCGGCGATCTCGCGATTCGTCCGGCCCTCGGCGATGATCGCGAGCACCTCGTACTCGCGCGGGCTGAGGTTGAAGGGATCGCGTGCCGGCGGGGCCTCGACCGGCAGGAGCCGCTCGCTGATCGCCCGGCTGGTGGCGGATCGGTATGTGCCGTCATCGGCGATGTCGACCCCTTCGGCCTCCTCGGCGGGTCCAAGGCCGGCCAGGGCACCCGCGATCCCGGGAGCCTGAGCGGACTCGTCCGCCAGCTCCGTCGGCCAGCGCCCGGTGGCATCGAGCGAGAGTTGCGTCCCGTCCTCAGCGGATGGGGCCACCTCCAGGCCAGGGATCATCGAGGCGCGACCGCCCAGACCGTTCCCGTCGAGGACCGCGTCCGCGGGACGGCCGGGGCCGACCGCCACGACCATCGGCATGGGTGGGGACACCAGCGATCCGGGCGGCTCAGGCAGGACGATCCGACCGCGCTGACCGAGGCGTCTGATCTCACGCAGGAGCGGGCGTGCCGGCAGTTCGACGGCCAACTCCCACGCGGCCACGAGCGCTGTTCGCGCCTGCGGCCTGCGGTCTCGCGACTGGAGCGCCACGGCCGCCTCCCACCAGCGTGCCTTGGCGGCGAGATAGGGGATATGGAGCGCCTGCCAGCCGTCCGCGATCTCCGCCCAGGCGTCCGGATCCGCCCGGTTCCGAAGTCGTGCCAGATGGGCTCGCGCCGTGGCCAGGTGCAGGTTCGCCTCGCGTGTCGATCCCAGGCTCTCCGGCAGGTTGCCCGGCGCGAGCTGCCGCTCAGCCTCGGCGACGACGGCCATGGCCAGCTCGGTGCCGGCAGCGACGGCGCCGATGTCGCGTCGTTGGCGACCCGCTTCGGCGAAGGCTGCGCAGGCCTCGGTCGTCGTCGAGGCGGCCATCGCGATCTGGGCCCGGTCGCCGGTCGCGGCCACGCGTGTCCATCCGCGCCGCGCGACGCGCTCGGCATCCGCCACGTCGTCACGCCAGAGCGCGTAGCTGACGGCGATGCGTTGGACTGTCGCCGTCCATTGGCCGTCGGGTACCGCCTCCAGCTGGAGCAGGATCTGGCCCACCAGACGACCGGCCTCGTCGTCGCTGCGCGACTCGACAAGGACTGCCCCGAGTGCGAGCAGCGGACTCCACACGAGCCGGTGAGGGCTCCAGTCGAGCGCCGCCCGGCACTCAGCTTCCGATCCCGCCCAGCGCCCGAGCTTGAAGAGGATGTCGGCGGCGTTGCCGCGCAGGAAGGCACCGTACCCGGCTTCCTGTTCCCAGCGTCGGGCCTCCTCGATGCCTTCCTGGACGACCGCCAGGGCCGCGTCGTAGCGCGCGTCGAGCTCCAGCAGGTGGGTTCGATTGGCATAGGTCCGCATCAGATCATCAAGACGTGCGGCGCGACGCGCGTGGCCGGCGGCCTCCTCGAGCAAGGCCAGGCCGCGGTCGATCTCGCCTCCATACGCCACGTCCACGCCGAGCGTGCACGTCGCGTGACCGAGCTCGGCATCGGCCGGCGGCTCGGCGGCGTTGGCGGCGACCCGCGCGCGCTCCGCCAACCTGGCACTCTCGCCAAAGTCTCCATCGAGCATCAGGACCTGAGCCAGGGCGCCGAGGACGCGTGCGCGCTCCGCGGTCGGCTGGTCCGGCACCAGCTGGACCGCGGTCTGCAATGAACTCTGCGCAGCAACGTGATCGCCGGCTGCCGACTGGTAGAGCCCGAGCCGGAGGTAGAGGAGGCCGACGTCGAGCTGCAGGGCATGTTGCGCGTGGCTGCCGCGGCGTGCGGCGTCCGCGACCGCGGAGGCGCCGGCCAGCTCGGAGATGGCCTGTTGGGCAAGCCCGGCCGCACGGCCAGCGTCGTCGGCCGCGAACGCCGCGTCGGCGGTCAACGCCAGGAGCTCCGGCGTCGAGATGGCCAGTCGGGGGACGCGAGCCTCATGCGTCTCGATGAGCTCGAGACCACGCTGGAAGTGGAGCAGGGCGGTGCCACCGGGATCCAGCGCTCGGCATGCCAGCCCGGCCTCGACGTGCGCGTTGCGGGCGGCGGCGAAACGCATCGCCCGCTCGAGATGCCAGGCCGCTTCGGCGGGCTGGTCGGCGAGTGACCGGGCGAGAGCGTCGTGTACCGGCTGGCGGTCGGCTGGCAGGCCCAGCGTCTCGATCGACTCGGCGTAGGCCTCGTGGATGACCGCGATCCGGCTCGTCCCATCGGGCTCCTCGATCTCGACGGCCAGACCGGCGCCACAAACCTCGGTCAACGAGGCGCGAGAGAGGTGGCCGCCCGGAAAATCGGAGGCCAGGAGCAGATCAACAGGCAGCGGGCGGCGTGCCGCGGCCAGGACGCGAAGGCAGCGCATGCCGCCTACCGACAGGGTCGCCAACCTGCTTCGCAGGAGGTCGTCGAAGCGGCCACCCAGGCTGCCGCCAACACCAGCCTCTGTCTCGGCCAGCTGCTCCGCGACGAGGGGGATCCCCCGGCTGCCCTCGAGGACGGCGGCCGTCATCGCACCGGACGGCCGCTCGCCGGTGATGCCCTCGATGAATCCAAGGATCTCGTGTCGCTCCAGGGGTCCAAGAGCGATCTTCTCGATGATCGGGTCGCTCTCGATGACCGAAGCCAGGGCAAGCATCGGATGGCGACGATGGAGCTCCTCGGGCCGGTACGTCACGATGAGACAGATGGGCAGCTCGCGACCGATGCGCAGGATCGTCTCCACGAACCTGCGGGTGCCCGGGTCGGCGTGATGCAGGTCCTCGAGGGCAAGCACCACGACACCGTCGCCGGCGCGCCTGGCGAGGACGCCGAGGACCGCTTCCACGAGGCGACTCGCCTGCTGGTCCGGAGACGAGAGCAACGGGTCGGAAGGGATGAGGTCGAGACGGGTGAGACGGTCAACGAGCGACGGCACGAGGGTGGCGACCTCGAGGCCGGCAGCGCCGACGACGCCGATGATCCGCTCGTCCGGAAGCGTCTCGAGGCCTGGAGCGATGGCCGCGGCCAGCGGCGCATATGGGACGCCCTCTTGCGGCGCGTACGCGGCGGCACGTAGGACGACGACGTCCGGCAGGTCGGCGAGGCGTGCCTGAAGCTCGGTCAGCAGCCGGCTGACGCCGATGCCAGCGGGCCCGGTCAGCGCGATGCGCGCGGGTTGCAGCGAGGCGGCGCGCTCCAAACCAGCCGCCAGGCGGGCGAGCTCGCGTTCCCTGCCGACGAAAGCCACCATCCAAGCATACGCGGCGTGTCAGCCATACTGCGCACGTGATCGAGACGCCGGAGACGGCCGCACGCGAGCCGATCGAGCCGAGCGCGCGTGTCGAGCCCACCGATGGGACAACCACGGTGCACCCCGACAACGTCCTCAATGAGTTGACCGGCGAGGCCTGGCTCTACTTCACCAAGTCCCTCTGGACGACGGCATACCCGTCCGAGCTCGGTCACGCCGCGCGTAAGGTTCACGGGGCGAACAAGCCACCCCGTCTCATGGCCCGACTGATCGAGTTCTTCACCGTCAAGGACGAGCTCGTCCTCGATCCCTTTGCGGGCGTTGGCGGGACGCTGCTCGGTGCCGCCATCTGCCGAGCGCCACGACGCGCCCTCGGCTACGAGCTCGAGCCGCGCTGGACGGCCGTCTACGAGCAGGTCGTCGAGTCCGCCCTCGCCGAGCAGGATGGGTCCGGGCACCTCCTTGCGGACCTGGGCAGCGCCGATCCCGGCGGACCACGGAGCTTCGACCCCTCCGGCTGCGTGATGGAGGCTGGCGATGCCCTGGACCGGCTGGCGGACCTGGAGGACGCCTCGATCGACTACGTGGCCACCGATCCGCCCTACAACCCGCAACTCCGATTGACGATGGCCGGCGGGCGGCTGGCTGAAACGCATGCCAACCGTCGGACCGACTACGCGATGGTCACCGACTCAGCCGCGGACCTCGCCAACAGCGCCAGCTACCCTGAATTCCTCGAGCGCATGGAAGTGGTCTTCGGCCAGCTCTACCGCGTCCTGCGACCCGGTCGCTATGCCACGTTCATCGTCCGCGATGCTTATCAGGACGGGCGCTATCGGTTCACCGCCGCGGACCTCGCGCAGCACGCCGAGCGCGTCGGTTTCGTGACCAAGGGCGATCTCGTCTGGTACCAGGCCGGCACGCGGCTCCGCCCATACGGCTACCCGCGAGCGTTCGTCCCGAACATCGTCCACCAGCACATCATCGTGCTGCGGCGCCCTTGACGGGCACGTACCCGGCGCGACCGCCAAGTCGCCGATCGGCGCGCCAGCTCAGCTGGCGCCGCGCTCGCGGATGAACCGGGCGGCCAGACCCTCCCCCAAGACCGGCTCCGCGAGGGGCTGGAAGCCGCGCATCGCCTGCGCCTCATTGAAGGCCGCGAGGACGTCGCCGTCGGTTTCGTCATCGCCCGAGGCGGCGGGCTGCGTGTTCGGGACCGCGTCGCCGAGGGTCATCTTGTGGACCCAGCCGATCTGTCCAGGCGGCGTCCGAACCTTCCAATAGAGGCCTGATCGCTCGAGCAGCTCGACCTCGTCGCCTTCGTCGAGCCGGCCGATCTCCTGGCCCAGGATCTCGTCGGGCGAGTCGGCCAGACGAACCATCCGATAGCGGATGCGGCGTCGCTCGTTGGCCGGATCAGCGGCCGCGGCGTTCCGCGCGAACGTCAGGCGTTCGGCCTCGATGGCCGCCAGGCTGGTGCCCGGATCCGCCTTTCGTGCCTCGTTGAGCGAAGGTCGCCGCCAGCGCGGCATCGCCGCCTCACCGGTCAAGCCAGGCTCGGTCGGCTTGGGCGTGGCGCCGGAAGCGGAAGCCTCGTCAGGTGCCTTCCCGCGCGTCGGGACGTCGAACGGGTCTTCGTCTTCATCCTCGCGACGACGACGCTTGAAGGTGAAGAGCGCCATGGCGACCACCGCAGCCGCCCCCGTGGCGATCACGGCGCTTCGCGCAGCCAGTGCGAGCCATTGGTCGCTGCCGACGCCCGGCAGTGTGACCGCCAGTGCTGCGATGCCGGTCAAGGCCGGCTGGCGCCGAGTGCCCTCGCCTTGCTCAGACCCGACACCGGCCGGCTCGGCGCCGAGTGACGGCGAGGTCACGTTCGATCCCGGTTGCCCGGACCCGTCGGCGTCAACCGGCCCGAGGGCGGCGGGGCCGACGCCGCCTGGGCCGCCGGACCCGGGTCCACCGTCGTAGTCTCGAAGGAGTCCGAACACGCCGGCCCCAGCGCCAGCAGCGTCGGTCGGGTCGGTCGTCGAGTCGTTCGTGGGCTGCTGCGCGTCATTCGAGCCGCTGTCGGACGGTGCGGGCCTGGCGGTCGGCTTCGGAGCTGGTTTGGGACTCGTCTTCGGCTTGGGAGCCACCCTCACAGTGCCGCCGGCCAGGCTCGTGTCGCGACCCTTCGAATCTTGGGCAGCGAACGAGTAGCTGAATCTGCCCGCCGTCTTGATCCTGATGCTGACCGTATAGCGCGCACCGTCCCGCATGTCACTGTCGGACGAGTCCTGGCGCTTCATGTCGTGCACCTTGCCGCCGACGATCACGCGCACGAAGGCTGGCGGCGCATCGTCCTTGCTGACGTAGGTGGCAGCGAAGGTGAAGGTGTCGCCCGCCGTGCCGGATCCAGGGTCGGCGGAGCCGGCGGTCAGCTTCAACGGACCGGCAGCCGAAGCCGGCATGGCGAAGAAGAGGCTCAGGAGCAGGGCACACGAGAGTAGCGCGGTGAGCGCCCGTGTGCGCTGGCCCGGGATGAGTGCGAAACGAGCCACGATGATGATCCTCCGGTCCTGGGCCGATGGCCCGGAAGTGGACCGAGGATGCGTCATACACCGCGGGCGGGCAATGGTACCTGCGTCCCACCGCGATGCGGCGACCGGCCGTTGCGTGGGACGAGCTCCCGACCCGGTGCGACCTCCGCCCGTGTGACCCGATGTGACCATCCGAGGCACCCGAAGTGGCCATGGTCACGTCGTGGACCAGCGCGCACGATCGTACGCGTGAAGGTCATCGCCGCGGCTTCGCCGCGTCCACGAGCGCGGACGCCGTCTGTCGCCGGTGCCATCGTGGGCGGCGCGCTGCTGGTGGCCTTCGGCCTCGGTGTGGTGGTGGTCATCGTCGCCTCGGGCATGCTGCTGTCGGTCGGTCAGGTGGGCAACTCGCGCATCACCCAGCAGCTCTTCGGCACTGCGACGTGGGGCCTTGCGTTTCTCATCCCGGGACTCTTCATCGTCCTCGGCCTGGCCCGCATCGTGCGTGCCGTAGAGGCACGACCTCGCCGCCGGCGCGACCGCCCAGCCGCGTCGCAGCGGAGCCAGATCTCGGACGACTTCATGGTCGCCCAGCTCGTCCGGCTGCCTGACGGGCGGACGATCCCCGAGATCGTCGTCGGGCCGCACGGTCTGACGGTCGTCGAGGAGCTGCCACCACGGCACGCGAGTCGACAGGCTAGTCACCACTGGGAAGTCCGCGATCGGACCGGCCGCTGGACCGCCGTCGAGCACCCGCTCGATCACGCGGCTCGCGATGTCGAGCGCCTGCGCCGCTGGCTGGGTAACTACATGGAGGACTACACGCCGCGCTTCACCGCGGTCTGCATCAGTGAAGACGACCGCCTCCCACGCTCGAGCGAGGTGGCCGTCATCCGTCGGGGCCAGCTGGCCGCCTTCCTCGGCGCACAGCCACCGCTCAGGCAGATGACGAGCGAGCGGCGGGAGCGGATCGCCGGCCTCCTGGGCGACCTCGTCGAGGAGTGAGGGTCAGGCTCGACCCGTTGCGGCCAGCTCACGCAGGTCGGCCAACAGAAGGTCGACCTCGGCCTGGGTGTTGTAGTGCACGAAACCGACCCGCAGCAGCCCGCCCGACCGGACAAGGCCGAGACGCTCGACGAGGTTGACGGCGTAGAAGTCGCCGTCCCAGGTGAAGATGCCGCGTCGCCCGAGCTCTGCCGCAAGATCGCCCGCCGACCAGCCGTCCATCGTCAGGGCCACGGTCGGCGTCCGGTCGTCGAAGCGCTCCGGATCCGTGACGCCCCAGACCGTGACACCCGGGACGGTCGAGAGGCCGCCGACAAGACGCTCGCTGATCGTCCGCTCGTAGGCCTTGATGGCGACCATGGCCGCGTGGAGGTCGAGTCGACGGCCGTTCAACGACGGGAAGCCGGCCGCGTGTCGGGAGTCGGCGGCACGTCCGATCTCGGCCAAATACTCGATGGCCTCGATGGTCGCCGCCATCCCCTCGTGACTCTGGGTGCCCGACTCGAATGCGTCGGGGGCAGGGCGAACGCGATATTGAGGGAGCTCGGCCAACCGCTCGGGCTGGCCGAACAGCACACCCAGATGTGGCCCGAAGAACTTGTAGATCGAACAAGCCAGGAAGTCGGTGCCGAGCGCCTGGATGTCGATGGGGCCGTGCGGGGCGTAGTGGACGGCATCGACGAAGGTCCAGGCACCGGCATCATGGGCGCGGCGGACCATGTCGCGAACCGGATTGATGGTGCCCGTGGCGTTGGATGCCATGCCCACCGCTACGAGGCGCGGCCGACCGGTAAGGGCAGCCTCGAAGGAGGCGAGGTCGAGCGTGCAATCGCGGATGTCGATGTCCACCCAGCGGACGGTCGCGCCCGCGTCCCTGGCCATGAGGACCCAGGGCGTCACGTTGGCATCGTGATCGAGTCGGGTCACGACGACGTCATCGCCGGGGCCGATCATCCGCCCGATGGCTCGACTGAGCATGAACGTCAGGGTCGTCATGTTGGGCCCGAACTTGACGCTCCCTGGAGGCGCGTTGAGGAAGTCTTCCATCGCCTGGTGAGCCGCGTCGACCACGCGATCGCTCTCCTCCGAGGTCACGAATGCGCCGTGGGTGTTGGCGTTGTGCTCACGGAAGTACGTCCCGTAGGCGTCGATCACACGCTGCGGCACCTGCGTGCCACCGGGACCATCCAGGAAGGCGACCGGTTCACCGTGCAGCCGTCTGGCGAGGGCCGGGAACTGAGCGCGGAGTGGAAGGGGGTCGAAGGTGCTCACGGTCGCAGGGTACCGAGCCAGGCCGGTCCCTGCGTCTCGCCGGCGGGCGGCGAGGTCGGGGGCTAGACAGGCGCGGCGATCGGCGCCGTCGAATGCGGCTTGATCGGCGTCGCGCCGGGGAAGAAGGCTCCCAGGTCGATGTCGGCCTCGTAAGCCTCGACGGCGTACCGATTGATCCAGGCGAATTCATGCTCGGCCTGGCCGGCGTCCGGCGCCTGTCGCAGGGCGATGGTCACCCGCCCGAGCATGACGAACGGGCCCCCGGGCCGCGTCAGCGAACGACCGGGGTCGTAGCCCGGCAGGGTGGGCAACTCACCGCCCACCTGGAACGGCCCGATCGTGAGGCTGAGCGGGTGCCACGAAGCGTGGACGGGCGTTGGGGTCTCGGGTGGGCAAACGACGAGCATCAGATCGTCGGTCTCGACCACGGCGCGGGATTGGCTCTCGCGTGGCCCACCGTCGATCGGATCGAGCGTCGGCCGCTCGAAGGCGAGTGCGTCGAGGGTCTCGAGCACGTCAGCAAGACGGTCGGGACCGGAGAGGCGCCCGTGCAGCAACCCGGCCCCCGTGTAGGCATCGATCTCGGTCTTCATGGCGCCGCCCTCGTCGCGATGACGCCAGCGTCGCACGAACGGGCCGCGCTGGAATAGCCCCATCGGTACCTGCCGGGTCCGATGTTGGTACGCCCCTTGCGGTGACACAATGCGCCGCATGGCCGGTCGCGACCCGTCTGCGGAGCCCTCCCCCGGGCGACCGCTTCGGAGTGTTGCGACCGCATACCTCATCTGGTTCCTCGTCGGCATCTTCGGTGGGCATCGCTTCTACCTGGGCGATGCTCGAGGCGGGCGACGCTACCTGGCGGCGCTGGCCATCGGCATCGCGCTGCCGGTCGGCGGCCTGGCGATCTCCCTGCTGACGCGGAGCCTCGAGGGCGTATCGCTCGGCCTCGCCCTCTGGATCGCGGGGCTGGTCGTCCTGCTCGGCGTGCTGGGCATGGCCATCGTCGACGCGTTCCGCCTGCCGGTGCTGACGCGACAGGCCAACCATCGCCTGGGCGGCGACGACGCTGCGCCCGACGACGCCATCGCGCCGGCTTCGGATTCCGGCGACGCTGCCCGCTGAGGCGTCATCGCGGCGGCGGATGCGACGAACTGGTAGGGGAGCCTGGATTCGAACCAGGGACCGGCGGTGTATAAGACCGCTGCTCTAACCGCTGAGCTACTCCCCCGTCGCGATGCTACACCGCGCCCGGGCACGCTCGCGGTCGGTCAGACGCGCGAACCGAAGAGCCGGGATGCCACGGCGCGCAGGCCACCCTGGCTGGATGGTTTGATCGTCGGCGTGTCGTCATCGAGAGGCTGATACGTGCCAGAAAGGAGTGCCTCGTCCTCGGGGCTGCGCATGGCCTCGATGGGCAGGTCGTCCGGATCAAGCGGCCGAGGGGTTTCGGCCACGATGCGGGGCGGACGTGCGTAGGCGGGAGCACCCATGAGGTGCGGCATCGGCATGTACAGCGGCGCGGACCCACCCCCGCCGCTGCTGACGACTGGCGGCGGCGGTTCCGCCGACGTGCTGCTGGGGCCAGACGTGGCAGTGACCTCGACGTCAGGGCCCAGCGGAGACGCGGCAAGGAGCTCGGTGAACGGATGACTCGCCGTCCGGACGGCGTGGCCGTTCATCAACGTGCTCAACGTGGCGCCTGCGCGTAGTCGATGGCCTGCATGACGGCACAGGATACGGCCAACCGGCTGCATGGGGGCTAGAGGACGAAGGTACCAAGCCGAGAAGTGGTGACACCCGACAACACGCCTACAAGAGGGGCCTGATGAGTTGGAAGACGAAGACCAGGACGATGTAGGCGACCGGGAAGGCTGCGAACATCCCAAGCATCGCTGCCCACGGCGAGCGACGTCGGATGCCGGAGGCGCCACTCGGCAGTGGAGCCCAGAGATAGGTCAGGATGCTCCCGGCCCCGACCACGACCGCGAGGTAGAGGGCGAACGCGCCCACGCCGGCACCGGCGACAAGGTCCCAGACGAGGAGCACGAAGCCGGCCACGACCGCGACCAGGACGTCGGCCGTGATCGCCCGCACGATCGGTGGCGGCACATTGCGCGCCTGCCGCCAGCGCACCTCCCACTCACTGCGGGGCTCGGCCTCGCGACTCATGACTGGTCTGCCGAGAGGACCACGAGGTCAGGGCGGCGCGGCAAGGTGTCCGGCGTGTGAGCTGCGATCTCGGCCACCGCCGCCACCACTCGATCGAGCTCCGCTTCCGTGTTGAAGTAGCCGATCGACAGACGCAGCGCGTCGAGCGATGGGATGGTGCGCGTGATGGCGAAGATCTGCCTTGCCAGCGCGCCGCGCAACTCGTCGCTTGGCCAGCCGTCGACCCTGAAGCTGACCATGGTCGCCATGCGGTCGAGCGGCGTCAGGACGTCCACGCCCTTGATCGTGGACAGCCGCTCAGCCGTCCGACGCGCAAGCCGGCCTGCCCGCTCCAGCGCCCATGGCACGCCGACGTACATCTGCAACCAGCCGACCGCCCGCGCCAACCCGACGATCGACGGCCGGTGGACCTCGGTCAGCTCGAACCGCCGGCCGTCCCGCCACAGCTCGCCGGTTCGCGGCAGGTCCATGGCAGCGAACGACCGGAAGCCCGCCCAGGATGGGGCCGCTTCCGCGCGCATCCGAGCCGAGGCCCAGATGGCGCCGGCGCCGGCGGGGCCGCCGAGCCATTTGTAGCCCGCGATGCCGATGAAGTCGGCCCGTAGGTTCTCGGCATCGACGGCGATCGCACCCACGGACTGGGCGGCATCGACGACCAGCCAGGCGCCGTGCCGCTCGGCGATCGCGGCGATCGCCTCGACGGGCATGACCGCACCTGTCGTCCAGAGGACGTGAGACAGCGCGATCATCCGGGTCCTGGGCGTCATTGCGGCACGGATCAGGTCGACGATGCGCTCGGCGTCGACGGCAGCGCCGGCCGCCACGATGTCCACCTCCACGCCTGCCCGAGCGTGGATCGACCAGATCGGTCCGGCCAGTCCGGGGTGCTCGGCATCGGTGGTCACGATCCGGTCGCCGGGCTGCCAGTCGAGCCCGAAGACGGCATGGTTCATGGCCTCGGTCGCGCCGTGCGTCAGGCCCACGCCGTCGGGATCCGCCGAGAGCATCGCGGCCAGGACGCCGCGACACTCATCGAGGCGCTCCATGAAGACGAGATCCCCGTCCGGATCGGCGCGGCCGACGCGCAGTTCCCAGTCCTCGATCTCTCGCATAGCGGCGACCGTTTCGCGCGAGAGCGGCCCGGCCGTGCCGGCATTCAGGTAGATGCCCCCGGTCGTGGCAGGCATCGCTTCGCGGATGGCAGCGACCTTCTCGGCATCCGGAAGGAAGGGGGCGACCATGGGGTGGCTATCATAGCCGTCGATGCCCGTGACCTTCGCCCGGCCCGAGCTCCTCGCGAGCCCCGATTGGCTCGCCGAGCACCTCGGCCGACCGGGGATCCGCATCGTCGATTGTCGGTTTCGGGTCGATGGCACCTCCCGCCAGTTACACGCCTCTGGCCACATCCCAGGGGCCGCCTTCCTCGACTGGGCCAACGACCTGGTCGATTCCGACGACCCGCTCCCCTTCCAGCTGGCGGGGCCCGAGGCCTTCGCGGCTGCCGCGGGTCGGGCGGGCATCGGCGACGGCGCAACCGCCGTCCTGTACGACGACACCGCCTCCCTCTACGCATCGAGGGTCTGGTGGAGCCTGCGCTGCTACGGTTTCGACGGCGTGCGCATCCTGGACGGCGGGTGGTTGGCCTGGCAGTCCAGCGGAAGGCCGACTTCCGCCGCGGCGGGGCGCATCGACGCATCCGTGCTGACTCCGCGCGGAGTGCCGAGGCTGCGGCTTGCGACCTCGGACGTCTTGGCGCTCCTCGGGTCGGCTGGGGTCGAGCTGGTGGATACCCGCGCCCCGGCGGAGTTCCTCGGCCAGGGAGGCAACGCGAAACGCCTCGGTCACATCCCGGGCGCCATCAACGTTCCGTCTGCGCTCCTCACCGAGCCGGGCTCTGGCGTCTTCCTGGCGCCCGACCGACTCTCAGCGCTCTTCAGCGACGCCGGCCTTCGACGCGATCGCCGGGTGATCCTCTACGACGGTTCGGGCATCGGGGCTGCCAAGGCGGCGTTCGCGCTGACCTTGCTGGGCTTCGAGAACGTGTCGCTCTACGAAGGGGGCTGGTCGGCGTGGGGCGGCCGGCTCGATCTGCCGGTCGACCGCTGAGGCCGGGCCGACCGCTGGGGCGGGGTCGACCACGGAGGCCGGGTCGATCTGCCCGTCGATCGCTTGACGCCGCCGCGAACCGTCAGTCGCGCGCCGACGCCTCGGAGGGTTCCCCTGACTCCGACGCGGTGACGACGACGCCGGCCCAGACATCCTGCTCCTTGAACGGCGCCAGGATCTGGGTCCGAGCGTGGTTCACGGCCAGGAAGGGGGCCGGCGTACGCGCCTCGCTGAGCGCGTCCGACCAGTAGATGGCCTCGGTCATGGGCACGAAGCGGCCCAACAGCTCCGACAACGCCTCATGCAGATCGCGTTCCGGCAGGAGATGGATGCGACCTGTGATCTTGAATGGCGGCACGCTCACGAGCGCTTTCTCGGGCACCTTGGCCATGCGCAGCTCCGGCGTCGGCTCGACGTCCGCGTCGGCGACGGCAAAGAGGATCGTGGCCAGGTTGATCTGTGCGTAGTCGGCGCGCTCGACGACGGCGCGAACGCCGAAGTCCTCGAAGATCACGTCGTCAAGGACCAGGAAGGTGGCGTCGGTGGCGTTGAGCGCGTCCGTCAGCCGCCGCTGCCGCGTTCGCAGGTTGCCGCGCACGACGTGACTGTCCGTGAAGAGCGTGACGCGCGTGGTCGACTCGGATCCGATGTGCTCGAACATGGCGACAGCATACGGTCCGCTCGGTCAGCTGGCGAGGGGGTCGGGGGCCCCAGTGCCCTGAACGCGGGGCTCCGTGGCACCGCTGACCTCGTAGGCCGGCGGACCGCTCGTCCGCTCGTGGAGGCGCGCGATGGTCGAGAGTCGGTCGATCTGGTCTGCGATCTTGTCCGTGCGCAGGCGCACGATGCGCGGGAAGCGGAGCGCGAAGCCGGACG
The DNA here is from genome assembly GCA_040514195.1 of Candidatus Limnocylindrales bacterium. Taxonomy (GTDB): domain Bacteria; phylum Chloroflexota; class Limnocylindria; order Limnocylindrales; family CSP1-4; genus CSP1-4. The sequence goes on from JBEVDC010000220.1 coordinate 19,897, forward strand.
CGTGGCGGCTGGAGCGCATGATGACGTCGAAAGCGATCTCGACCACGACCGTCGGCTCGACGAGGCGGTATCGCCCGAACCGCTCGAGGGTGTGGGCTTCGAACCAACGGGTCATCTCGGCGATCTCAGCGTCGGTCAACCCGCTGTAGGCCTTGCCGATGGTGGCCAGCGATCGGTTGGCTCCGGGTCGGTCGTCGATGACCGCGAAGGTGTAATCAGAAAGTACGCCGTGTCGCTTGCCGTGACCGACTTCGACCCCGACCACGACGCAATCGATCGTCGCCAAGGGCTTCTTGAGCTTGAGCCAGCCGTATCCGCGGCGGCCCGGCGAGTATGTGCTCGTGGGGTCCTTGACCATCAGGCCCTCGTTGCCGCGTGTCCGGGCGGCCTCGAAATGATGCTCGAGCGCGACTTCGTCTTCCGCTGCCACCAACCGCGAGACGCCGAAGCCCGGGGTCGTCTCCAAGCCGATACCGTCGAGTCGTTCGCGACGGGTTGCCAGCGGCAGCCGGAGCAAGGGCTCCACGATGCCGTCGCGGTCAAGCGCCAGGGCGTCGAAGGCGACGAAGATGCAGGGCACGTCAGCCAACAGGGCGGCCGGGGGTTTCTTTCGACCGAGCCGCGATTGGAGTCGCTGGAAGGGCATGGCGCCGCCGTCCTTCCAGGCCAGCAGCTCGCCATCGAGGATGCCCTCCCATGGTAGATCGGCGGCCGCAGTGATGACTTCGGGGAACTGGCCGCTGACGTCGTGCAGGTCGCGGCTGTAGAGCCGGGCCTGACCGTCCAGACGATGGAGCTGGGCTCGGATGCCGTCGTACTTGTCCTCGACCCAGACGGGACTGCCCAGCCGCGCGATGACCTCGGTGGCGTCGGCGGCCGGCGAAGCGAGCATCGACTTGAGGGGCCGAAAGAGCGTCAGGGACGCGGAGTCGAGGTCACCGTCGCGCGCCAGCTCAGCCGTCCGGCCGATGTCGCCGGTCAGCATGCCGGCCCACTTCACGGCCTCCAACGGTCGCTCGAAGGCGGCCGCGATGGCGGCCTCGAGATGGCCTTCGCGGAGCCCGATGCGCATGTCTCCGCCGAGCACCTTGACCACGTACTTGGCGGTCAGCGGGTCGCAGCGCCAAAGGAGGGCCCTGAAGATGGGCGCCTTCTCGGCCGTCCTGCGTGCGGCGGCGATGGCGGTCATGGCGTCGGAGACGTCGATCAGGCTGGGCAGCTCACCGCTCGGGCGCCGGCGGCCTTCCCGCAGCGTGTCGTGGACGGCCTGGCCCAGGTCTGACGAGGTATCGTACGCCCGGGCGAGGGCCCCTTCCTCGGCATCGGCCTCGGCCTCGACCGCGGCCGAGATGGCGGCCCAACCGAGGCCGGTCGTGCGCGGATCACGCTCGGGGAACGGCCGACCAGACAGGTACGTGACGGCGATCGGCAGCTCGGCGGGGCTGAGCGACCGGAGGTAGTCGCGGAGGATGGCGACCTTCTCCGACGTCCGCCCGGTGGCCGCCACGCGATCGGCCGTTTCGCTCCAACGGCGCATCCCGGCGATGGTATAGCATCGCCCTCCCATGACCGCCCAGCTGGCTCGCGACCATTGGCACCCGCGGGATATCGCCGGTCGACTGGTGGTCCTCCGGCGCCATGTGCCCGCCAACCTCGAG
>JBEVDC010000092.1:0-3344 GCA_040514195.1 Candidatus Limnocylindrales bacterium
TGGGCTCCGCCTTCGCGGTCGAGTCCTGGGCGGTGGCGCGGGTGACAGGCCGGTGGGTCGTGCTCGTCGATGATGTGACCACCACCGGCGCCAGCCTGGCAGCCTGCGCGGCGGCGCTCCAGCAGGCCGGAGCTTCCAAGGTCTCCGGACTGACCGTCGCCCGCGAACGTTGAGCCGCCTGACACGAGCATCCGCAACCGGGGGATAGAATCAGTCGGTCAGGAGGCAGACCCGTGCGGATCATCGTCAAGGGCAAGAACTTCGACGTCCCCGAAGCCGATCGAGCCTATGCGGACCGGAAGCTACGCCGGCTCGAACGACTCCTCGACGACCGCTCCGAGGCCCAGGCGGAGTTCTCCCTCGAGCGCCATAAGTCGATCCAGGACAGCCACATCGTGGACGTCACGCTGGTCATCGACGGGCGTCCCCTGCGCGGCGTCGCCCAGGCCTCCACGCATCAGGCGGCCACGGACGAGGTCGTGGACAAGCTCGAACGACGGGCCCGCGAGCACACCAAGAAGCCACAACGGCGCCACCGTCCGGTCGAAGAGAAAGCCCTCTTGCGCGCCATCGCCGACGGCACGCCTGACACGACGGTCGCACGTCCGGCGGTCGTGAAGATCAAGCGCTTCGCTATCGAGCCCATGTTCGAAGAGGACGCCGTTGGCAAGATGGAGGAGCTCGGGCACGCCTTCTTCGTCTTCGTCAACGCTGAAAACGAACGGGTCGCGGTGCTCTATCGACGGCGGGACGGGGACTATGGGCTGATCGAGCCGATCATCGGTGGCGGCTACTCGACCAACGGCCTGGGACGCGACTGAGGCCGAGCCTGACCATCGATTTCGCAGCTCATGCCGGCGGCCAATCGTCGCGCGGCAGGATTTCGTAGACGCCCGCCTCCCGGCGCATGTATCGCCACTCGATCAGGTACCTGCGGAGCGAGGCGACGTCCGGATGGTGCACGGCCAGGCGCTGGTTGACCTCCTTCTCGGGGTAGGCCACGCCTGGCACGAAGACCGTCTCGGCCAGGTAGCGCAGGATGACCTGGCGCTTCTTCTCCTGGGCCGGGATGGCGGTCAGCTGGCCGTCGATGATGAACGCCCGCAGCACCTTGGCCTCGAACGCCGGACGGGGCAGGCCATCCGGACCGGGCAGCTCGGCAGCTGACTCCGCGCCCGGCTGCGCGGCGTCGGAGAGGCGCCTGCCGATGTCATGGAGTCGACCGACGAGCAGCCGGTATTCCATGTATGGGTGCCGGGGCTTCGCCTCGACAAGTCCGGCATCGCGCAGCCGGTTGAGGTGATGGACGATCGTGCCCGGCGAGAGGCGGGTTGCATCGGCGAGCTCCTCGACCGCCATCGGGCGAGCCGCCAGGAGGCCCACGATGCGCAGTCGAGAGGCGTCCGAGAGGGCTTTCAGGATCTGCAGCAGGTCTTCGTCCACGACGCCGCCGATCATCGCTCTGGATTTGATGGTTGTCAAATCCACCTGGAGCGAGCCTCGCGGGATTGTTCGATACCATCGGGAGCGTGATCCCCGACCCGCTGGCGGCCCTCGGCGGCCGTCGTATCGGCGTGCACCTCGCGCTCGGCCTGGGCTTGGTCAAGGCCGCAGACCGGGCACGGGACATCGGGGCCACGACCGTCCAGGTCTTCACCGACAACCCGACGTCCTGGCGGCGGCGAGCCGAACCGCCTCGCGCGCTGCAGGCGTTTCGTCAACGACTCGCGGCCCACGATGTCTCCCCGACGGCGACCCATGCCGCCTACCTCATCAACCTGGCTGGCCCGGAGCCGGAATTCTGGTCACGATCGGTCGACGTCCTGGCGGCCGAGCTCCGGATGGCCACCCTGTACGATGCCCGCTTGGTGAACATGCACGTCGGCTCGCACCGGGGCAGTGGCTTCGAGGCGGGCCGACGTCGTCTGGCGCAAGGCATCGTTCGAGCGTTCGAGATCGAGGGCGAAGGCGAGGCCAACGAGCGTGCCGATGGCGGGAGCGAGCCCGCGGACCCTCCGCACAGGCCGCTCCTGGTGCTCGAGAATTCGGCCGGCAGCGGAGACGGCATGGGCACGACCGTCGAGGAGCTGGCGGGCATCCTCGAGGCGCTCGACGAGGCCGGTGCGCCGATGGCGCGCATCGCGGTCTGCCTCGATACGGCGCATCTGTGGGCGGCCGGCCACGAGATCTCGCGGCCGGAGGTCATCGACACCATCCTCGCGGACACTGACCGACAGCTCGGCCCCGAGCGACTGGCGATGCTCCATCTCAACGACTCGAAGGCCGCGCTCGGCTCCCATCTCGACCGCCACGAGCACATCGGCGCCGGGCGTATCGGCGAGCCGGGCATGCGGCACCTGCTGTCGCATCCGCGCCTCCGCGTCGTGCCGATGTTCCTCGAGACGCCGGGCATGGATGAGGGTTACGACGCGGTCAACATGGACCGCGTCCGAGCGCTCCTTGCGGGCGAGGCGCTGGCGACGCTGCCGGCTGAGGCATTCGCCCTTCGAAGCAGTCGAGCGAGGGTTGCACCTGCAGATTGATTCCGTCGCGATTCGGACTTCCGGGGCATCATCCGCATGGTGGCCGCCGACGTACATGGTGTTGGCGGGCGTCACCGTCGTTTAGTTGACTGAAGGTGGGTGTGGTGCGGTCCGTGGCATCCCGTCGTCCGGGCCCATCGGTACCAAACGGCTATATGAGCGGGCGATGGCCGGCCTGAGACTTGTGGCATGAGCGTACAGAACGGCCGCGCGTTCAACGAGTGGCTGCGAGCCCAGCTGAAGGCGAAGAAGATGTCGCAGCGTCAGCTGGCGCAGCAGTCGGGCGTCGACCATTCGACGATCTCCCGGCTGATCCGTGGCGACCGCACACCGTCGCTGGGGACCGCCACCAAGCTGGCCCGCGGACTGCGCGAGATCCACGATGAAGCGGACACGCCACAGTACTTCGGCCTGGTCGCGACGGCGACCACCAACCCGACCGCCCGCGTCGAGTATGCCCTCCGCGCCGACGAGTACCTGAGCGAGGCGCAGGTTCGACAGGTCATGGAGTACTACCTCGCCGTCCGCATGCGCCGCCTGGCCGCCCGCCCGATGGCCGGCGCTACCCGCCCTGGAAGCCCGCCCCTCGTCCGCTTTCCGAAGCGCAATTAGCTGACCTTCCGGCGTCACGCCGGGTCTCGGGGCAGTGTCGGACGCCGGTCGCTGGGGCCGGCGTTCGGCTCATTCTCGGGCTGTTTGTTACTCGTTCTCAGGCGGTTGTGGCTCAGTTCCGGTAGGTCTCAAGCGCCTGACGGCTCCGTGTCTGGTGCCGTGCCTCGGATGCCTTTCGTCTTCGACGAG
>JBEVDC010000013.1:0-4777 GCA_040514195.1 Candidatus Limnocylindrales bacterium
GGGTCAGCTCGAGCAGCCGATCGGCGAGCGTCGACTTGCCGTGGTCGATGTGCGCGATGATCGAGAAATTCCGCAGGCGGTCTTGAGGGATGGCCACGGTGCCGGAGTCTATCGGAGCCACGCCACCCTCCGGCGCCGTCCGTCATCACGCCCGCTCAGGGGATGGCAAGCACGCCGGTCACGCGGGCGATACGCCCGTCGGGTGCGAACTCGATGACATCGGTCCCGGCCAACGACTCCCGCGGGTCGCCGCCTTCCTGGGACCACGTGAGCCCAAGACGACCAGCGAGCAGTCTCGGGGGGCTGGTCTCCCAGACTCGGAAGCCGGGCATGGCCTCGTGGGTCGCCGCGATCAGGTCGACGAGTGCGGCACGCCCGACGACGCCATCCGGCACCTCGTCGTCCGCGTAGACGCCGTCCTGCGCATAGCACTCCTCGAGGAGGGCACGGGCGCGCTGCGGCTCGTTCCAGGCGTGCGCATACAGCTCGTAGGCGTCCTCGGGTCGAAGCATCCGTCACTCCTCGGATCGTGGTTGGGGCCCGGACTCTACCGCGAGGCGCGGTCGCGGCTGGGGGATGATCACGAGGCCGGAGTGTAGTACGCGCTCGCAGCCGGCTTCCGCCAGATGGCGGTCCTGCCCATCGAGCACGACACGTTCCGCGTCTACCGCCTCGATCCCTGAGCTGGCGCCGACCGGCAGCTGGAGTGGCCCTGCCAGCGCCTCCGCAAGCGTCGGCGGTGCCCCGGCGCACCACAAGGTCGCCGCAAGTACGATCCGAACCGGCGGCGAATGCGTATCGAAGGGATAGGGTCCATCCCCGGCGCGTCCTGCGTCGGGAACTCGTCGCGCTTGCCCGCGCGGCAGGAGGAGGCAGATCGATGCAGATCCGACGGTCGATCCCCATCGCGCTCGCCACAGCAGCGGCGCTCGTCATCGCGCTGGTCGCGAGCAGCATCTCGGTCGCCGGCGGTCGGCCGATCACCGTGGCCCCGCTGACCGGTGCTGCCGAGGCGCCCGGCCCGGGCGATGCTGATGGCACTGGTACGGCCAGGTTCTGGATGAACCCGGGCCAGGGTGAGGTCTGCTACGAATTCACAGTCAGTGGCGTGGCGCCGTTGACGGCCGCGCACATCCACATCGCGCCTCCCGGCGTCGCCGGTCCCGTGGTCATCCCGACCCCGAAGACGAGCGATACCGGTGGCACCGGATGCGTGCCCGTCGAGCGGGACCTCTTCGTCGACATCCTCACTGATCCCAGCGCCTACTACTTCAACGTCCACAACGCGCCGTTCCCGGCCGGCGCCCTGCGCGGCCAGCTGAGCCGAACCCCCTGATCTAGCTCCTCCCACGCTCGGGCGAGGCGGCGTCGACGACCTGTCGGCGCCGCTTCGCCTCATCACCGAACGGTGCCCCTCGGCCGCCGCTCTGCTACCATCACGCGTCGCGCTCCCTGAATCCCGGCGCCAAGCGCGCTCGCGCGATCCATCCACCCGCAGTCCGAGGTCATCCCGAGTTGGCTCACTCTTCCCGCACCTGGCGCGGCGCCCGAACGCCACAGGCCCTGAAGCGCGTCCGCCAGGACGAGCGCAAGCGCGCCGTCAATCAGCCGCAACGCTCGAGGGCAAAGACGCTCGTCGCCAAGGCCGTCGTGGTCGCTGGCGGCGCTGATGCCGAGGCGACCCGGGCCGCCGTCGTGGCCGCCATCTCGGCGCTCGACAAGGCCGCCAAGGCGGGTGCCATCCACCGGAACGCCGCTGATCGCCGCAAGAGCCGCCTGATGCGGAAGGCCAATGCCGCGCTCGAGGGTCAGGCCGTGGTCGCCGGCGGCAAGGTCGTCCGAACGACCGGCAAGGCTGCTGCCGCCAAGGAGGCCAAGGCCCGCATCGCCGCATCGAAGGCCTCGAAGGCCAAGGGCGAGCAGACGGCTGCCGGCAAGGCCCGAGCCGCGCTGACCAAGTCCACGCGCGCCGAGACCGCGGCGAAGGCGGAGACCGCCGGGACAACCACGGCCAATGCGAGCAAGGCGACTGCGACGAAGACGACGGCAACGAAGACGTCGGCAGTCAAGCCATCGGCGAAAGCAGCCGCCAAGAAGACCACAGTGGCGAAGGCACCTGTCGCCAGGAAGGCTCCGGCCGCAAAGGCCGCTCCGGCCGAGAAGACGGCCACCAAGGCCCCTCCGAAGAAAGCCGCCCCGGCCAAGAAGTAGCGGGCTCGGACGGCCTCGTCTGGGGCGACGCTCAGCTCAGCATCTGGACGGTCGCGTCTGGCTCGATGCCCGACCGTCGTGAGCCACCGGCCCCGTAGAGCAGGCCGCCCACCAGTGCGCCACCGGTCACGAGCGCGATGATCGTGAGGGCGCCGTTGAGCTGCTCCTGGAGCACGAACCGCTCGAAGCTGTCGCTGTCCGTCACGCCTGCTGCCGCCAGCTCCGATCCGCGGCCGCTCTCGAGGTAGCGCTGGTACGTGCACTGCGGACCGGTCGTGCACACGAGCGGGCCCCCCTGGGTTCCGTCTCGATACCCTGCATCTGCGTAGACGAAGACGAGCCGGATGCCGGCGTAGAGCGCGGCCAGCGTGAGCGCCGTGAAGAGACCGGCGTAGAGGGCATTGGCGATCACGCGCCGCCATGGCCGGCGTCGCTCCGAACGTGCGTCTGCGTAGAAGCCGATAAGCAGGCCGCCGACCGGCGCGAAGAGGAAGACGAGCGACTGCACGGCGACGATCAGCTCGAAGCCCATGGCGATGACGACGGCCATGCCGAGGCCCACCCAGCCCGCGAAGATGGCCCCCCGATCGACGACGCGGGACACCCTCAGGACCGCGATAGGGCGGCCGCGCCCGGGTAGCGAGCCGCCGCGCCGCACTCCTCCTCGATGCGCAGCAGTCGGTTGTACTTGGCGACCCGTTCGGACCGCGATGGTGCGCCGGTCTTGATCTGACCCGTGCCGGCGGCCACGGCGAGGTCGGCGATGGTGGTGTCCTCGGTCTCGCCCGAACGGTGACTGATGATGGCCCCCCAACCATGGTCGCTGGCCATCTCGATGGCGGCCAGCGTCTCGCTCAAGGTACCGATCTGGTTGAGCTTGATGAGGATCGCATTGGCGGCATCCTCGTCGATGCCACGTGCGAGTCGCTCCGGGTTGGTCACGAAGAGGTCGTCGCCGACGAGCTGGCAGGTGCCGCCGAGTCGCAGCGTCAGCCGCTGCCAACCGAGCCAATCGTCCTCGGCCAGGCCGTCCTCGATGGAGACGATCGGGAAGCGCGCGACCCAGTCGGCCCAGAAGTCGATGAGCTCCGACGTGCGCAGGGTCCGTCCTTCCTTGGCCAGTCGGTAGGTCAGCTCGCCGTCCGCATCCGGAGCCGTGTCCAGGTCGAGCAGCTCGGTGACGGCGGGGTCGAGCGCGATGGCCACGTCCTCGCCCGGTCGGTAGCCGGCCCGCTCGATGGCCCGAAGGACGATCTCTACGGCGGCCTCGTTCGAGGGCAGCGATGGGGCAAAGCCGCCCTCATCGCCCTGACCGGTGGCGTGGCCTGCGTCGTGGAGCTCGGCGCGCAGGGCGTGGAAGATCTCGGAGCCCGTGCGAAGCGCCTCGCTGAAGGAGGGCGCCCCGATGGGCATGACCATGAACTCCTGGAAGTCGGTCGAGTCGGCGGCATGCTGGCCACCGTTGAGGATGTTGAACATCGGGACCGGTAGGGTGTGGGCACGCGCGCCGCCGAGATAGCGGTACAGCGGCAGGTCGTGCGCTGCCGCCGCGGCATGCGCGCACGCGAGCGAGACGCCGAGCAGGGCATTGGCGCCCAGGTTGCCCTTGTTGGTCGAGCCGTCAAGCTCGATGAGCGTCTCGTCCACCAGCGCCTGATCGGCGGCATCGACGCCCAGCAGGGCCGGCGCGATGGTCTCGATGACGTTGGCCACGGCTCGAAGCACCCCCCTGCCGCGATACCGGTCGGCGTCTCCGTCGCGCAGCTCGACGGCCTCGTGGGCGCCGGTCGAAGCGCCCGAGGGCACGGCGGCCCGCCCGCCCGCGCCGCCCGATAGGACGACGTCGACCTCGATCGTCGGATCGCCGCGCGAGTCGAGGATCTCGCGGGCGTCGATGGAATCGATGAAGGTCGTCATGGTCGGTCGCCGTCGTCGGCCGCGGACCGATCCTGCAGCGCGGCGATGCCTGGCAGCTCGCGACCCTCGAGGAACTCGAGCGAGGCGCCGCCGCCGGTCGAGATGTGACTCATGCGCGAGGTCAGCCCGAGCTGGGCGACGGCCGCCACGGAGTCGCCGCCGCCGACAACGACCATCGCACCGCCGTCTGCCTTGTCGGCCAGGAACCGGGCCATGGCCCGCGTGCCGTCGCCGAAGGTGGGCACCTCGAAGACGCCCAGCGGCCCATTCCAGAGGACCGTCTGCGCGTCGGTCAGGGCCTCGGTGAAGGCGGCCATGCTGGCCGGGCCTGCGTCGACCGTGGACCACGAATTCGGGATCTTCGAGGCCGGTACCGTCTTGTGCTCGGCGCCGCGGGTGACCTCCTTGGCCACGACCACGTCGATCGGCAGCACGAAAGTCACGCCCTTCGCCTCGGCCAGGGCCAGGATGCGCGCGGCGTCTTCAACGCGATCGCGCTCGAGCAGGCTCTTGCCGACCGTCCAGCCCTTGGCCACCAGGAAGGTGTTGGCCATGCCGCCACCGACGACGAAGGTGTCGACCCGATCCATGAGGTGTTCGAGGACCTTCAGCTTGTCCGAGACCTTGGCACCACCGATGACCGCCGCGA
>JBEVDC010000198.1:0-3004 GCA_040514195.1 Candidatus Limnocylindrales bacterium
CCCAGAGCAGCGTCCGCTTGGGCCCGTGGCGGTCGACCAGGCGGCCCCAGACGAAGCTGGCGACGATGGCCACGACCGTGAGCATGATCACGACGTACAGGAACTGGGTCCCAGTGAGGCCCATGGCCCGCACTGCGATGACGCTCATGACCACGATGATCGTGTTGACTGCATCGGAGTAGAAGAAACGCGCGACGAGGAAACGCAAGAGGCCGGGGACGGCGCGCGCGTCGCGGATCGATTCGGGCAGCTGGCCCATGGCACCGGGCACGTCACGTAGGTGGAAGCGTTGGTCGCTGGTCGGTCGCTCCTTGACGAAGATGAAGATCGGCACGGCGAAGATGGCGAAGAGGACGCCGGCGACGAGGAAGACGAGATCGACATCGACGCTCGCCACCGCTAACAGCAGGACGACCGTGATGGTGCCCACGTAGCCGATGCCGACGCCGATACCCGAAAGCCGGCCGCGAGCCTCTGGCTTGCTCACGGTCTTGAGCGTCGCGTCGTAGAAGATGAGCGCCGCCTGGTACGCGAAGTTGGCGATGGCGAACAAAGCCGCCCCGACCAGCGCCGGCGTGAAACCGATGACCGACGAGGGCACGATGACGAGGACGGTGAAGAAGAGCAGGAACGGGAGCCGTCGGCCACCTCGGTCGCTCATCGCACCAAGCACCGGCGAGAGGATCGCGTTGAGGCCGACGCTGATGACCACGGCAGCGCTGAAGATCACCTGCCCGTCGGCCTGTCCGAGCTTGTCCGGCTCGGTCAGCCAGAGGCCCATCGCGTACGAGACGACGGCAAAGCTGAAGATCGTGTTAGCCAGATCGTAGAGCGCCCATGACAGCGGGACGCGGGCGCTGCCGGTCGGCGTCAGCGAGCCGAGGCGGTGCAGGCCGAAGCGACTCGCACTGGGCGGCGCCACGGTCACCGGGTCGCTGGCGGCGGTCACGGCCGCCGGGCGCTTCGCATCGGCGGATGATACGGCTGCGCACGGCCTCAGGAACGTCCCGTCGGACCGGCGCAAGGCTATCGGCCCGACCGGCGATGCGTGCGACTTCCCGTGCTGCCGTTACGATGGTCGGGTGCAGGCGCCCGAGTCATTCGATCCCGCCGATCCCATGGGCTGGCGGCCGACCGAGCCGCGCGCGAAAACCCGTCCATCAGAGATCAGCGACCCCATCCTCGAGCCGCGATGGAGCGGGCGGCACGTGCTGGTCCACTTCGACCTGGAGCGCGACGGCCCAGATACGGACCCCTGGCTCCGGCTGATCGATGACCAGGGCGACGACGCGACGGACGCAGAGCCAGCTGTCGTGCGCGATCTCGCATCCGCGATCCTGGCCATCGACGCCGTCATCGACGGCTACCTGACGGACGAGGCGACGCGCAGCGGCGAGGGCGCCCTGACGACGACGGCCATCCAGACGTCGCGCTTCGGCACCTTCTTTCGAGCCCCGGACCTCGAGGTCGCCGAGCACATCCCGATGGACGATGAGCCGCCGCCGAGGGTCGCGTTCGTGGCCATCGACCTGTTGCGCATCGACGGCCAGGTCCTCCTCGACGTGCCGCTCCTGGAGCGCAAGCGGATCCTCGACGGCCTCATCCGGCAGAGCGAGCTGGTCCGCGTGACTCCTTACACCCGACCCCCGATCCGCTCCTGGTTGACGACCTGGAAGGCGGCGGGCTTCGAGGGCGCGGTCATCAAGGCCGCCAACAGCCGATACGTGCCCTCGTCGATCACCGACCAGTGGACGGTCGTGACCAAGCTCAGCGCCGTCAAGTCGTGATCGTGGCGGCATCGACGAGGCACCCCGTCACGACCAACCAGCCCATCGCCGTGCGCCGGGCCCGTGCCTCCGATCGGGAGGCGGTGCTGAGCTTCGCCACCCGGACATTCGACGGCTGGGACTACATCCCCCAGGTCTGGGACGAATGGATCACGGCCGATGAGGGCGTCCTCCTGGTCGCGACCCGGCCGGACGAGGATCGGCCGATCGCGGTCACCCGCGTGGTCCTGCTGAGCGACGATGAGGGCTGGCTCGAAGGCATCCGGGTGGACCCGGTACTGCGAGGCCGAGGGGTCGCCACCAACCTGCAGATCGCCGAACTGGCCTGGGCCCATGCCCACCACCTGCGGGTCGTCCGATACATGACCGATCAGGGCAATGAAGGCTCCGTCAGGCTCGGCGCTCACCACGGCTTCGCCGTCATCGGCGACCTGCGCTCGCACGGACGATCGCGCGACGTCGACCGTGGCCCTGGTGACCGGCCCAGCACCCTTGCCGCGCTGGATGCTGCCGGCGTCCTGGTCCGCAGGGATGCCGACGAGCCGACCATCGAGGCCGCGTGGCGGATCGTCGAGATGGACGCCACCTTCCAGGCTGGGGGGCGACTGTACGAGGACCGCCCATGGGCCATCCAGCGACTCGACCGCGAGCGGTTCGAGGCCCATGTCCGAGCGGGCGAGGTGCTCTTCGATGCCGCTGGGCCCGCCGTGGCGATCATGCCCGGCAACGCGGCCCTGGCGGACGACGATCGACCGCACTTCGCCACCGTGGCTGGTGATGGCATCGGGGCGCTCCGCCTGGCCCTCGCGGCGGAGGCAGCCGCCGGCCAGGGCATCGTCACCCGCCTCACCGACCCGGCACCGATCTTCGACGACCCGGCCGTCGTCGAGGCATGGGCGGCGGCTGGCCTTGGTGCCCGGGAACGGGTCTACCACCTCCTCGAGCGCCAGTTGCCGGTGGGCGAGACACTACCGCGGCCGGAACCGGACGATGCCCTCCTGTTCCGCGAGACGCCCACGCAGGTCGCGATCGCCCCGAAGATCGGGTCGGCGCAACGGATCGGGGCCGGGTGGTGAACGCGGCCGCCAGGTCCAGGGCTGGCGCCGCCAAGAGTGCGGAAGGGGTCAAGGGCGCCGACAAAAAGGGCCCCGGCCCGAAGGATGCCGGCGATCGTGGATCCCGCAGCCGGCGCCCGGGACCGCTGGCCGGCCTGCCAC
>JBEVDC010000223.1:0-8892 GCA_040514195.1 Candidatus Limnocylindrales bacterium
CCAAGGGGGTTTCCACGATGTATACGGGTGCGGGTCGATACGGCGGAGCCTCGCCGCCCCATGAGAGGTAACCGCCTCCTGTGGCCGTCCAGATCCGCAGGGCATCTGGGTGGCAGCTGGCAAGGTCCAACCCCATCGGGACCGAGACCTCGAGGCGTTTCGCCGCGACTCCGCCGAGCGTGACATCGACCGGGTCCGAAACGACCGAGTTCTTCTGCGCGCGCAACGCCGCCATCAGGTCGTCGCCGGTCGGACCGGTCACGGCAGGGGTGACTTCAGTCGCGCACGCGTCGGGGTACACGGCGATGTCCGGTGAGTAGAACCCCAGGATCACTTCACCAGGCAGGTCGCGGTTCTTCCTGAAGTCGAGACCATCAAACGGGTTCTCCCAGCCCGATGGGAACGTGGCGACGATCGGGGTGTCACCGATGCGGTACGTTCCAGCCGGGATCTGGCCATATGGTGGGCCAGCCGCCGCACTGGGCTGAACGGTCGGTGAGGCTGTCGCCGGTGCGGTCGTCGCTGGGGCGCCGCCGACCCCGCCCTGCCGCCCGCTAAGGAACGCGAGTCCCCCGACGATCACGAGGATGCCGATCACGGCTGCCGCCGCGACCCGCCAGATGTTGCTGCTCATGGGGAAGGTCCTCCGGGCGGCGCCGAAGCGCCGCTGCGTTGTCACGTGGACCTCGTCGAGGGCGGCCTGAAGCGAGCGGTCCGGCATCTCGGTCGGCCCGTCCTGCAGCCAGGACTGGGCGATCCGGTCGAAGTCGGTATTGCCGTTCATGCCATGCGCTCCCGCGAGGGTGGATCCGCCGTCCGGGCATCCGCCTCGAGGGCGGCCTGGAGAGCGTTGGTGGCGTAGTGGAGCCTCGACTTGACCGTGCCGAGCGGGACGTCGAGCGTGTCGGCGATCTCCGCGAGCGTCAGGCCGAGGTAGTGGTGGAAGACGAAGATGGCCCGCTGCTCCGGCGGCAGGCGCCGGAAACCGCGGTCGAGGGTGTCGCGATCGACCACGTCCTGGGTCGTGTCGCGGCTGGCCGGTCCGTTGGCGGGCAGCACCCGCACGTTGGTCGTCCAGCTCCGTGCCCGCTTCGCCTCCGCGTAGCAGGCGCGGACGAGGATGCGATGGAGCCAGGCTTCGTAACGGTCGACCTCGCGGAGCCCCGGGAGCTCGCGCCAGGCCGTGACGAGCGTCTGCTGCACGGCGTCCTCGGCTCGACCGACATCACGCAGGATCCGATGCGCGATGGCGAAGAGCCGATCTGCCGAGCCGCGGGCGAGGGAGGCGAAGGCCTCCTCGTCCCCGGATCGAGCCGCCAGGACGAGCGACCGATCCACGCTGGCCTCCGTTGCAGCGCCCCGTCTGGGCGCTTCGCCCATCATGAGTGGCGGGACCCGCCAAAGGTTCGAGAATCGTCGCGGGGCCGGATCCCGACGCTCGGCGCGCCCTACACTGCCGGCATGTCCGACGCCCCGCGACCGGTCGATCTCGACGTCGATGCGCTCGTCTCGAGGATGCTGGCGGCCGAGGCGCGCCTGGCCGCCCACGCCGCGGCCGAGCGCCCTGGCCTGACCGGCGCCGATGCTGCGACAGGCGAGCGCTGGGAGGCCGGACAGGTCTGGGGCCACCTGGCGGAGTTCCCGGCCTACTGGGTCGGCCAGGTCCGGGCACTGCTCGCCGCACGCCGAGCCGGCGAGCCAGAGCCGATCCCATTTGGCCGCACCCGGACCGATCCCGCACGGCTGGCTGCCATCGAGCGCGGCCGGCGTGACGATCCGCTCACCTTGCTGGCCGACGTAGATGCCGGCATCGCTGGAGCGAGCAGCCTCTGCAGGAGCCTCAGCGACGACGAGTGGCGGACGTGCGGCCTGCACGCCACGCTCGGCGCGATGACGGTGGCAAGCATCGTGGAGCGTTTCGTCGTCGCCCACCTGGAGGAACATGCGACGCAGCTCGACGAGCTGACGCCCGACGACGCCTCCCGGCCGCCGCCGGCTGCCTGACGCGCCGCACTGAGGCGATCGACATGTCGGTGCCGATCGGACGCGAGCCGCTTGCACTCGAGCTCGACGACGCATTGCGCGAGCTCGAAGCGATCGATGCGTTCACCGGCGTCGTGCGCATCACGGTCGCTGGCCAGGAGCGATTCGCCCAGGCCACCCCCTGCGCGTGACCTGACCCTGGTCACGCTCTCGAATCTCGAGGTCGGCGTCCGGGGCCGAAGGAGGACGCCCATAGCCTGATCGTCTCCGGTGCCTACGATCGAGCGGCTGCCGGGCCATCGGCGTCGGACTATCGTAGGCGGGTGCCAAGCATCGAGCTGCCTGACCTGCCCAGCGATCTGCTCGGCGTCGCCCTCAGGACGATCGTCGTCTACGGCTTCCTCGTCGTCGCACTGCGGCTGGCCGGAAAGCGCGAGATGGGCCAGCTGTCGGTCCTCGACCTCGTGCTCATCCTGGTCATCGCCAACTCGGTGCAGAACGCGATGGTCGGCGACAACGTGTCCGTCTGGGGCGGCATCGTGGCGGTCATCGCGCTCATCCTGACCGACCGTGCGCTGATCCTGCTTCGCAGCCGCAGCCCGACGTTCGAACGCTGGTTCGAGGGCGAGCCGACGATGCTGGTGCGCGACGGCAAGATCCTCGACGAGGCCATGCGGCGCGAGGGCGTCGATCGGCACGAGCTCGAGCAGGCGCTCCGAGAGCATGGCTACCTCGATGTGTCGGACATCCGTCTGGCCGTGCTCGAGGTGGACGGCACCATCAGCGTCATCGGCGGCAACGGCGAGGAGGGGACCACGGCACCGATCGGCCGTCGGAACCGGCGCAAGTCGGCCATCTGAGCTCGTCGGCCGGACGGACCGGCCGGCCGCGGAAGGTCAGCGGGAAGCCGCGTCGTCGTCGGCCGTCGCTGCCTCGAGCTGGCGCCCGAGCTCCTCGGTCCGACGGTAGGCGGCCCAAACGGCATCCGAAAGCACGGTCCGCAAGCGGCCCGACTCGAGCTCGTGCAATGCGGCCGCGCTCGTCCCGCCGGGCGACGTGACCATGTTGCGGAGCTCCGCCGGATGCATGCCGCTCGATTTGGCGAAGAGCGTGCTGCCCTCGAGCGTCTCGATGACGAGGTCGTGGGCGATGTGCCGCGCGAAGCCCATGTGGACAGCGGCGTCGATGAGGGCCTCCATGACCAGGAAGACGTACGTCGGACCGGTCCCACTGACCGCCGTGGACATGCTCACGAACTTCTCGTCGTCGACCTCCAGCTCGGCGCCCAGCGATCGGAGGAGGGCGCTCGCCTGCGTGCGCTGCTCGGCCGTCACCTCCGGCGTCGCATACCAGACCGTCATGCCCTTGCCGAGACGCGCCGGCGTGTTGGGCATGCTGCGCACGATCTGACGATGGCGCAGGACGTTGCCGAGGGCCGTCGTCGTGGCGCCCGCTAGGATGCTGATGACGAGCTGACCGTCGCTCAGTGCCGGCGCCAGCTCGCGACCGACGCGGAGCAGCATCTGCGGCTTGATGCCCAGCACGATCACGTCGGCGCCCGCGACCGCTTCGCCGTTGCTGGCTGCCACGCGGATGCCGTAGTCGCGCTCGAGGACCTCGCGTCGATCGGCACGCGGATGGCTGGCGACGATGCGGTCCGGTGTCACCTGCCCGCCGCGCAGGAGCCCGGCGATCATGGCCTCTGCCATGACGCCCGAGCCGATGGTGGCGATGGTGCGGTCGGTCAGCGGCATAGGCCCGGGAGTATAACGACGGTGCGCTCACGCACCACGTTGAACGTGGACCCGTCCATGAGCGGGCGGATGCGGTGTACGCTGTCACCACTCGCGTCCCCACCTCAGCCGATCGGCTCCCTGAGCGCCGCGGGACGGAGCACCGGCCGGAGGGGCGATACCGTTGAGGCTGTGCCGCAAGCGGCAGGGATGGACCAGGGCCGGGGTCCTCGCCCTGCTCGTCGCAGCCCTCGGAGCCTTGATCCCGTTCGGCGCACCGGCGGTTCGCGCAGAGACCGTCCAGGTCAGTGCGCTCGTCGAAACAGCCCCAGTGCCTTCGAGTGGCGATTCGGCGGACGATAGCGCCATCTGGGTCCATCCCACCGATCCCTCGCTGAGTATCGTCATCGGCACGGACAAGGCCGTGACGGGCGGCCTGGGTGTCTACGACCTGGCAGGCAACCAGCTTCACTTCTACGCGGCTGGAAGCCTCAACAACGTGGATGTCCGCTACAACTTCCCGCTCGGAGGCCAGCGAGTCGACATCGTCGGGGCCAGCAATCGAGTGGCCAAGACGATCGACTTCTTCAAGGTGCAGCCTGCGGACCGATCCCTGACGCCCATCGGCTCGGTGCCGACGTCGGCCGCGATCCTGACGCCGCGTGGCTTCGCCTTCTATCACTCCCCGGTCACCGACAAGCTATTCGCTTACGTGACCGACGGCGGCGACACCGATCAGTACGAGCTGAACGGCTCCAGCGGGTCGGTTACCGGGACCCTCGTCCGTCACTTCGTGTTGTCCGACGCGACGGAAGGGATCGTTGCCGACGACGAGCTGCAGCGGGTCTACGTCGCGCAGCGAAACGTCGGGGGCGTCTGGAGGTTCGGTGCGGAGCCGACCGATGGCACCACCGGCGTACTCGTCGACGGGACCACGGAGCTCGGCGGAACCCTGACCCGTGACGTGGTAGGTCTCAGCATCTACTACGGCAGCGGCGGCACGGGGTACCTCATCGCGGCCAGCCAGGGGGCGAGCACGTTCCACCTCTACGACCGGGTCACCAATGGCGTCGCGGGCGTCTTCCAGATCGTGGCCGGCGGCGGCGTCGACGGCGTCACCGGCCAGGACGGCATCGACGTCATCGGCTACGGGCTCGGCCCTGCGTTCCCGGACGGACTCTTCATCAGTCAGGACGATGTCAATGACGGGGCGAACCAGAACCACAAGATCGTGTCATGGCGGACCATCGCCCAGGCCTTCACCCCCGACCTGCTGATCGACAACAGCTGGGACCCGCGAATCGTCGGCGCGCCGTCGACCGCACCGCAGACGACGATTTCGGCCGGCCCGAGTGGCGTCGTGGCGTCGACGAACGCCACGTTCCAGTTCACGGCTTCGGAGCCCGGTTCGACCTTCGCCTGCGCCCTCGACGGCTCGTCGTTCGCCGGCTGCACGACGCCACGCACGTATACCGGCCTGGGTGCGGGAGCACACACCTTCCAGGTTCGCGCGACGGACAGTGGCGGCGCGACCGACCCGACGCCAGCCATCCGGACCTGGACCATCGACCTCAGCCCACCGACCGTGACAAGCACGATACCAACCAACGGCGCGGCCGCCGTGCCGACGTCCACCATCGTCCAGGCAGTGTTCTCGGAGGCCCTCGCGCCCGCGACTGTCACCAGTGCATCGTTCTCACTGAAGCGGACTTCCGACAGTGCCGCCGTGGCGTCGAGCCTCGCGATCAGCCCGGGCAACCAGACCGTGACCCTGACGCCGAGCGCTGCCCTCGCGCCGCTGACCGGCTACACCGCAACGCTGACTCCAGCCATCACCGACCCGGCCGGCAACCCGTTGGGGCAGACCGTCAGCTGGTCGTTCACGACTGCTGCCGGTCCCGCCCCGACGCCGACGCCGTCGGCCGGACCGATCACCCGAGCGTCGGTCGCGAGCGTGGCGAACGCGACGGCGACGAGCGTGCTGACCGTCGCCAAGCCCGCTGGCACGACCGCCGGCGATGTCCTCGTGGCCTGCCTGGCCCTCAACGGCTCGGGCGTGGCGACGGGTGGTGCGCCCGCCGGCTGGAGCTCCCTCCCCGTGACGTCGAGCGTCACCAACCCCAGGGTCGCCGGTTACTACCGTGTGGCCGGTGCCTCCGAACCGGGCAGCTACAGCTGGGTCCTCTCTGCATCGGTGACCAATGGCGGCGGCATCGCCCGGTATACCGGCGTCCATCCGACGACGCCGCTCGACGCCGGCCCGAGCAGCGCGAGCGGCCTCGCTGCGTCGCCAGCCACCATTCCCGGTGTGACCACGAGCACGACCGGCGCCATGCTCGTCGGCTGCCTGGGCATCAATTCCAGCTCGACCACGATCACGCTCTCGTCACCGAGCGGCATGACCCAAGCGTGGGATCAGGGAGGCAAACGGCACGAGTTTGCCGACCAGCTGCTCGACGCCGCCGGCCCGACCGGCTCCCGAACGTGGACCATGAGCTCGGCGCGAGACTGGGTCGGCTGGCTGGCGGCATTGCGACCCGCTCCGGGCGGTCCATCGCCGACGCCCAGCCCGACACCCACGCCCGGGACGACACCGACCCCCACGCCAAGCCCGAGCCCGACGGGCCCTGGCCCGACACCGACATCAAACCCAGGGTCGGCGTTCTACGTCAGCCCAACTGGTGATGATCTCGGGCCAGGCACTGCCGCCGCACCCTGGCAGACCTTGCAGCATGCCCTCAACGCAGCGCCGAGTGGCGCCACGATCACGCTCGCCAACGGCAACTACGCGGGTGCTTCCTGGAGCCGCTCGGGCCTGACCGTCGTCGGCGGCGCTGGAGCCACCATCTCGACGCCGATCGTGATCAGCGCCGTGACCAGCGCCACGCTGCGCGGGTTGACGATCACCACCGGCTTCGCTGTCGCCGGTCGCTCGGGGGTGGATGTCCGCAATAGCTCGGGCGTCCTGCTCGAAGGGCTGACGGTGGCAGGCAACAGCTGGGGCATCGAGCTGGAGCACGTGACGAATTCCATCGTGCGCGACAACGAGTTGACCGATAACGCGGCGGGCCTGGAGGCGACGTTTGACGGCGGCGGAGTGTTGATCAGCGGCAACCACATCCACGACAACGATCGCTTCTGGGCCACCGACCGTTCGTCGACGGGTGTCGCCTTCTCGTACGTGACCGGTCCGCTGACATTCAGTGGCAATTCGGTCCACGGCAACCAGTCACCCGTCGGGCAGCCTGGCGACGGCGTCGGGATCGAGGTCTATGCCGCCTCAGGTCTGACCATCAGTGGCAACACGTTCTACGACAACAGGGAAACCGTCGAGACCGGGACGGACCCGGCCCGGACTGCGTGCGGGTTGCAGTTCACCGGCAACGTCGTGTACCGGACCAGTCTCGCCACAGGCGATGCCCGCGGCCTGATCCTGCGCTGTGCCTCGAATAGCCTGGTCGCCAACAACACCTTCGACGGCCTCGATACGTACGCCATCGACGTCGTCGACGGCACGCTGGGGACACCGTACGGCGGATCCATCGCGGGGCTCGTCGTGCGGGACAACATCATCGTCTACGGACGCACCTTGAGCATCGACTCGGCGCTGCCCCCATCCGTCGCCATCGATGGCGATGTCCTCTATAACCCCGCGTCGACGGCGCTCTTCGGTCAGTACCTGGCCTTCGTCGCCGGCCCAGGGACTACCGACAGCCTGACGGAGCTGCGGGCCTGGACCGGCTACGAGTCGAGCGGCCTATGGACTGACCCCGCGTTTGCCAACCGAACGGGGCGCGACTACCACCTGCGGAGCGGCAGCGCCGCCGTCGGCAAGGGCGCCTTTCCCGTGCCTGGCTCACTCCCAGGACCTGCCACCCCGCGCATCGATCACACGTTCGTGGTCGTCGAGGAGAACCACGCCTACAGTCAGATCATCGGCTCGGCGGAGGCCCCCTACTGGAACTTCCTGGCATCGGAGGGCGTGTCGCTGACCGACTATCGGGGCCTGATGCATCCGAGCCTGCCGAACTACCTGGCCATGATCGGCGGCAGCACGTTCGGCGTCACGACGACGTGTAATCCGACCACGGCCGGCTGCTCGTTCGCCGCTCCGACGCTGGTCGATCGCATGGAGGACGCCGGGCTCGACTGGCGCGGCTATTTCGAAGGGATGCCAGCTCCGTGCGGGACGTCGTCGTCGGGCGGCTACCTCGTCAACCACGATCCGTTCGTCTACTTCGACGGGATCCGTACCGACACCGCCCGCTGCACGGCCCACGTCCGACCGTTCCCGGACTTCTCGGTGGACCTCGCCGCGAGGTCGACGACCCCCGCCCTCTCCTTCATCGTGCCCGACAACTGCAACGGGATGCACGACTGCCCGGTCTCCACGGGCGATGCCTGGCTGCGACATGTCCTGCCGACGATCTTCGATTCACCCGCTTGGGCGGCCGGCAACGCCGTGGTCATCCTGACCTTCGACGAGGACGACGGGACCGAAGGGAACCGCATCTCGACCGTGCTCTATGGCCCCGATGTGCGCCCGCGGACCCAGGTCCCGACGGCCGCCGACCACTATGACCTCCTCCGGACCCTCGAGGATTCATGGTCGTTGGCGACCTTGACCACGAATGACGCGGCGGCGACGTCACTGACGGGCGCATTCCGAACGACGGCGGCATCCGACACCACACCGCCGACCACGCCGTCCGGTCTCGCTGCGACCGCCCCCCTGCCTGCTCGCGTCGACCTCAGCTGGATCGCCAGCAGTGACCTATCAGGTGTGACGCGGTACGAGGTCTTCCGCGATGGCGACTGGCTCGGTTCGAGCGTCGGCACCTCCTTCTCCGACACCTCGGTGATGCCATCGACAAGCTACTCGTACCGGGTCCGGGCGCGGGACGCCGAGCTCAACGTCAGTGCCTACAGCGCCGCCGCCGTAGTGACCACTCCGACATCGACTCCGACGCCCACGCCGAGCCCGAGTCCGAGTGCGAGCCCGTCGCCGAGCCCGAGCCCGAGTCCGAGCCCGTCGCCGAGCCCGAGTCCGAGCCCGTCGCCGAGCCCGAGTCTGAGCCCGTCGCCGAGCCCGAGTCCGAGCCCGTCGCCGATCCCGAGACCGAGCACCACGCCGCGCCCGCGGACGCGCGCGTCGCGCAGCCCGAGCATCGCGCTC
>JBEVDC010000020.1:0-3122 GCA_040514195.1 Candidatus Limnocylindrales bacterium
CTGGCAGCATCCATGAGCACCTTCGCCGAATACGACATCAAGTACGACGTCCACGACGTCACGGCGAGCGACGACCACGTCATCGCCCTCGGTACCGCTGTCGCCACCAAGGGCGGCCGCTCCCTGACCTATCGCACGGCCGAGATCTACCACGTCAAGAACGGGCAGGTCCCTGAGCGCTGGGCCTTCTCGGACGACACGAAGGCGATCACCGACTTCTTCGCGTAAGCCTACGAGGGGCCCACTCTCGTGGGCGGGGTGCGGATGCGCACCGCGCCTCGAAACCAGACGGGGGGCATGGACGTCTCCGCGCCAGCACGACCACCGGATCAGGTCGGTCGGCAAGCCCAACGGAGCCTCCCATGCCCCCAACGAGCATCACCATCCCGCTCCCGAGCCGACCGGTCGTCTGGTTGGCGATCGGCCTGGCGGGCGGACTCCTCGTGGCCGCGGTCGCCAGCCCGGCCTTCGCGCCGCGGCCCATCGCCGGCGCGGATCCGACGGCGCCTCCCGAGCACACCATCAGCGTCAACGGCGCCGGCAAGGTCGTCGTCAGCCCGGACATCGCCGACCTCCGCCTCGGCGTCAGCGTCACAAAGCCGACCGTCAAGGCAGCTCGTGCCCAGGCCGCCGGGTCGATGACTAAGGTCATCGCGGCACTCAAGAACCTGGGCATCGCCGACAAGGACATCAAGACCACGAACCTGTCGCTGCAGCCGGTCTACACCTACCCGAACAACGGCGGGACGCCCAAGCTGACCGGCTACACGCTGGCCAACACCGTCGCCGTGATCATCCGCGACCTCGACAAGATCGGGGACGCTATCGACGACTCGCTGGCAGCTGGCGCGACGACGATGGACGGTGTGACCTTCCGTGTCGAGGATCCGGCCGGCGCAGAGCAGCAGGCTCGCACC
Source organism: Candidatus Limnocylindrales bacterium (assembly GCA_040514195.1). Classification (GTDB taxonomy): domain Bacteria; phylum Chloroflexota; class Limnocylindria; order Limnocylindrales; family CSP1-4; genus CSP1-4. Next base: position 918 of record JBEVDC010000020.1, read on the forward strand.
GAGGCGATGGCGCAGGCCAAGTCGAAGGCGGAAACGCTGGCTTCTGGCGCAGGCGTGCGCATCACCGGCGTGTCCACGATCAGCGAGACCAGCTCGCCGATCCCGTATCCGATCCCCTACTTCGGGGCCGCTGGTGAAGCTGCAGCGCGCGACGTCTCGACGCCGGTCCAGACCGGCACGAACGAGGTCACCGTCTCGGTCGCGGTCGTCTACCTGATCGACTAGCGGCTACAGGCCCAACCGCTGGATGAGCGCCAGCGTCGGCCGACGGTCGGGGGCTGCCACAGGCGCGACGGGCAGCCGAAGCCAGGCGCCGACGGCTGGGCCCCGTCGGTACGGCGATCCGAGGTGCCGCGCCGACATCGCGTCGAGGCCCATCGAGCCGAGCGCGTCGGCGACGGCCAGCCCCTCGGCCACGTAGCCGCGCGCGACCATGCACCATTCGGTCTCGCGGAGGAGCGCGCTGAGACGCTCGAGTCGCTCCGAGAACGGTCGACGCGTGAGATCGACGCCGCCAGCCCAGACGAGATCGCTGGCCACGAACGCGGCCTCGCCGTTGCGCACTTCCGGGTACGCAAGGCGCTCACGGAGCAAGTCGCCATCTGGTCGACCGTCGCCGTCAAGCACGAGCAGCGTCCCGTCGATGATCACGCCATCCTCGCCGAGCAGCTCACGGACGCCGCGCAGCTCCGGGAAGGCCGCCAGCGGATCGGCTAGGTGCCCGATGACGGGCCGGATGTCGGCTCGCTCGACGAATACCATCGCCCGCGTCCCGGGCCACCAGGGTTCGAAGCGATAGTCGGGATCGTCGAACGGCTCGGTGCCAAGATCGGGCTCCATCGGGCGTACGCGCGCGGGCAGGGGCGCAGCGGGCGGCGGCAACTCAGCCGTTGTCACCGTGGCGATCGGGCCGGGCGGGTTCGCAGGGGTCGCTGGGTCGAGGGCGAGGTCGAGCTGTCCCGGGGTCGGGGTCGGTGCGCGGGCCGGGCTCGTGATCGCCTCCGGTCAGGCCGCGCGAGGGGTCGCGGTGGACATCTCGATCAAGCGGACTTGCGCTTGCGGGATCGGGCGACGGCAGTCTCCTCGGCCTCTTCCTCGTCGGCTTCCGAGGCCTTGGCCTTGGCGGTCGACGCCTTCGCCGCTGGGGCCTTGGCGGTCGGAGCCTTGGCCTTCGAGGCCCGCGCGGGCTTGGCGGCAGGCTCCGACTCGGACGCCTTGGCCGCCGGAGCTTCCGCCCGACCCTGCTTGGCCGCGGCCACACTGGCCTCGAGGACGGCCATCAGGTCGACCAGCTTGGGCGCTTCGCTTGGGGCTTCGTAGCGGACGACCTCCTGGCCGTCCATCTTGGCCTCGATGACCGCGAGCAGCGCCTCACGGTAGTCGTCGTGGAAGTTGGCCGGGTCGAACTCAGCCTTCATGGCGCCAACGAGGTTCTTGGCCATGGTCAGCTCGGCAGGCTTGAACGTCTGCTCCTCCTCGGGCAGCTCGAGCTCATCGAGGGCGCGGATCTCGTCCGGCCAATGGAGCGTGGAGAGGAGCATCGTCTTGGCGTACGGGTCCAGCGCTGCGAGCACCTCGCGATCCTTGATCACGATCTTGCAGATGGCGCTGAGGCCCTCCTCGCGCAGCACCTGCTTGAGCAGGTAGAAAGGCTTGCGGCCGACCGGCTCGGGCTCGAGGTAATAGGCCGACTTGACGAAGCGGGCGCCATGCTGGTCACCCTGGGCGGCATCCACGAAGAGCTCGATCTCGATCGAGCGCACCGTCTTGAGCGGCACCGACTCCATGTCCTCGTCGGTGATGACGACGTACTGGTTCTTGGCGAACTCGTAGCCGCGGACCGTGTCGGCCCGGCTGATGTACTCGTCGTCCACCGGGCAGTAGGTCTTGAGCTGGACGCGGTTGAGGCACGTCTTGTGCAGCAGGTTGAAGCTCAGCCCCGCCTTGGCCTCGGTGGCCAGGTAGAGCTTCACGGGGATCGTCACCAGCCCGAACTGGACCGCCCCCCGCCACATCGACCGTGCCATGTCAGTTCCCTTCCTGCCCCGGCTCACGCTTCCCGGCGCGCATCCCGTGGGGTGAGAAGTGTAGTCGGGTGGGGCAAGCAAGTCTGCTTAAGGCTTCTGGGCGCTGATGAATCCGCTGTAGGACTTAGCGGCGTTGCCCGCGATCGGTTTGATACCCCAGACCTTTACGGCAACATCG
>JBEVDC010000053.1:0-6983 GCA_040514195.1 Candidatus Limnocylindrales bacterium
CCTCGCGATTCTCGGCGCTGAGCGGCAGCATGTAGACGTCGCCGTAGGCGGCGACCGTGGAGCGGTAGACATGCGGCCCGATGGTCACCCGGACCGGCGGCCGCTTGCCCGTGCCAAGGGCCTCGACGATCTCGACCGGCACGCGGAAGCCCGTTGCGGTCTTGCCTTCGAGCTGGATCGTGGTCCGGAACTTCATGCTCCGGCCCCTTGGAGCCGTGGCCGCACCTCGGTGGCGAATCGGGTCATCGATTCCTCGTCGTAGGGCGCCGGAAATCCTGCCACCAGGTGTCGATAGCCGACATCCAGGAACGGTGCCAGCTTGTCGGCGACCTGCTCGGGGGTGCCGATGGGCTGGTTCTGCCAGCGCGGCGCGTTGCCGTTGCGTCGGAAGATACCGGACATCACGCGACGGGCTTCGTCCTCCGAGTCACGGATGATGACGACGCCGATGTTGGTCGTGCGCTCGATCTCCGCCTCGTCCCGCCCGACCGCGTCGCAGTGGGCACGCAGGATGGCCTCCTTGCGCGTGACGGTGGCCACGCCACCGCCGATGTTGCAGGCGTCACCGTAGCGGGCCACGAGCTTGAGGGTGACCTTCTCGCCGCCGCCGCCGATGAGGAGCGGCAGGTGTTGTTGCAGTGGCGGCGGGTCGTTCAGGACCTCCCGCATCGCGTAGTGCGGTCCGGCGGCGCTCGGCGTCTCGCCGCGGAGCATGCCACGGATGACCGGCAGCGCTTCGGCCAGCCAACGCAGGCGATCGGGTGGGCCGTCGCCGTACTCGAGGCCGAAGGCCGTGTGCTCGGTCTTGAACCATGCGGCGCCGATGCCCAACGTCACCCGGCCGCCCGACTGGTGGTCGAGCGTGGTCGCCATCTTCGTGACCACGGCCGGATTGCGGAACGTGTTAGCCGCGACCATCAGCCCCAGGCGCACGTGCTCGGTGCGCTGCGCCCAGGCCGCGAGCGTCAGCCACGCTTCGAACATCGGACCTTGGTGAGAGCCGACGATGGGATACAGATGGTCCCACGTCCAGAGTGACGTATACCCGAGGCGCTCCGCTCGGATGCCGGCGTCCAACAGCTGCGGCCATGTCGCGTACTGGTTCCAGCAGAGGGCGCCGATGCTCACGTCGTTCATGGATCGAAGTCTATGGCCCCGCTGGTCGCTTCGTTCTCGTCGGCGGAATCGAACGGCGGGCCCGTTGGGAGTCGGGCCCGCCGTGGGGGTCAGGGGATGGTTGGACGTGCGGCCGATCGGTCAGCGGGTCCGCTCGTCGCGCTCCGCGCGTCGTGTCGGGCGAAGCCGACCTTTGGCGACCTGGCGGCGCAGCTCGCGCACGCGGCTTTCGTGTCGGGCTTCGCGGCTGCGCTCCTCGGCGAGCTCCGTCGCTCGAAGCAGGAACGTGGTCCACATCAGGCAGATCCTTCCGGTGTCACCCGCTCGTGGTCCGGCTGGATCCGGGACCAGGAGTCGGCGGCCGAAACGACGCCGGCGTATGCCAGCGCGACGATGATCGCGATCCACGCGACGATGATGATGGCTTCCATGTATCTGCCCTCCAGGGGCGACGGGGTCGTTGGGTGATGAGTCACTGGGTCGCGGTGCGGCCCTCGAGGGCGACGATGATGGCGATCCAGGCGATGACGATGAGGACGACGGCTTCCATGATCCCGACCCCTCCTAGTAACTGCTTTACGCGTTTGAACTGGTTACTACGGAGTCTAGCCACTTGCGCGTAACCTGTCAAGCGATCTAGAATGGTTACGTGCTGACATCACTGATGTCGCCGATGTGACACAATCCGCGATCGGACCCATGACCACCACCCACGACCACACCACCATCTCCGACCCCCACGCCGTGCCCCATGGGCACCAAGCCAGCCTGGAGACGGGTCTCGCCTTCATCAACACGCTGGAGTGCGAGAAGGGTTCACCGTTCGACCATCTCGACACCCCGACCGTCGCACTCGACTGGCTCATCGCCAACGACCTGATGCACCGTGAAGCGATGATCGCCCTAGCCGGCCGCGTCGATGCCGAGCCCGAGTACGGCGCCAAGCTGCTCGGCCGGATCCGCAAGGTCAGGGGCGCGATGCGTGAGCTGGTCGATGCCAGCGTCGAGCATCGAGCGCCGTCGTTCAGCGCACTCGACGAGGTGAACCGGGCGCTGCGAACGCACTACGTGACCATCCTGGTGCCCTCGTCGGATGGCGTGCACATGGGCCATCGACATGAGGGCGACCCCATCGACGGCGCCCTCGCCCGACTGACCGAATCAGTCGCCCGATACCTCGGCGAAGGCAAGACCGAGCGATTGCGCGTGTGCGCCAGCGAGACCTGCACGTGGGCTTTCTTCGACGCCTCTCGGACGGCCAAGCGCAAGTGGTGCGACATGACGACATGCGGCAACCGCGCCAAAGCTGCGCGCCACCGCGAGCGTCAGAAGACCGCCACGGCACCGGTAGGATCGGTGGTCGCGGAGGTCAGTCCGGCCTGACGCGCTGCGTGCTGGGCGCGGCGTCTGGCACGCCGCCGCTCGCCCGGAGGCAGTTCAGCCGCGAACGACCAGGTTCACGAGGCGGCCGCCGGCATGCACGATCTTGTCTGGGGCACGGCCGCCGAGCGCGGCCTGCACTTTGTCGCGCGCGAGGACGATGCGCTCGATCTCCTCAGGTGGCAGGCCAGCAGGCACCTCGACGCGGTCACGCAGCTTGCCGTTGACCTGGATCGGAAGCTCGATGGTCCGTTCGGCGACGAGCGCGGCATCCCACTCGGGCCAGCGCTCGGTATGGATCGAGCGCCACTCGTCGCCCGCCGCGGCCAGGCGCCGTGACCAGAGCTCCTCGGCGATGTGCGGCGCGGCCGGGGCGACCATCAGCAGCAGCAGCCGGACGGCTTCATCCCAGGCCGGTGAGCCGGCCACGACCGTGCCCCGATGGCGCATCAGCAGGTTCGTTAGCTCCATGAGCTTGGCGATCATCACGTTCCAGCGGAATTGCTCGTAGTCGGCCGTCACGGAGCGAAGGGTCCGGTGCGCGCTGGTGCGCAGGTTCCCGGTGGCGGTCGCCTCGGTCTCGTCCTGCGCCAAGCGCCCGGCGGTCGGGTCGCCCCGCTCGACACCGGTCGGGTCGATGGTGACGGTCCAGACCCGGCGCAGGAATCGATGGACGCCGTCGATACCGGTCTCCGTCCACGGCCCGCCCTGGTCCCACGGGCCCATGAACATCAGGAACAGGCGGACCGTATCGGCGCCGTATCTGGCGACGAGATGATCGGGGTCGACGGTGTTGCCGCGCGACTTCGACATCCGCTCGCCGTCCATGCCAAGGATCTGGCCCTGGTTGAAGACGCGCCGCCACGGTTCGTTCTGCTGCACGAGCCCCAGGTCGCGCATCATCTTCGTCCACTCGCGCGCGTAGAGCAGGTGCATGACCGCGTGCTCCGCGCCGCCCGTGTACTGCTCGACGGGCGTCCAGCTTCCGACCATGTCGGGGTCGAAAGGTGCGTCGTAAAGGTGCGGCGACAGGTAGCGATACCAGTACCACGATGAGTCGATGAAGGTGTCCAGTGTGTCCGTCTCGCGCCGGGCCGGCTCGCCGCAGATTGGACACGGCACGTTCAGGAACGCCTCGTCGCGGGTCAGCGGGTTGACGCCGCTGCCGCCGTAATCGACGTTGTCGGGTAACCGGACCGGCAGGTCCTCTTCGGGCACGGGCACGGCGCCATGCGTCGCGCAGTAGATGATCGGGATCGGCGTGCCCCAGTAGCGCTGGCGGCTGATCACCCAGTCGCGCAGCCGGTAGGTGACCGCCGCCTTGCCCAGGCCCCGTGCGGCGAGGTCCGCCACGATCCGGCGTCCACCCTCGTCGGCCGGCAGGCCACTGTAGGCCGCGCTGTTGAGGAGGATCTCGTCCTCGGTGTGCGCCACGTATGCCGCCGAGACATCGCTCGCTTCCTCGCCGGGGCGTGCGACCACGCGTCGGATCGGCAGCCCGAACTCTACGGCGAACCCGTAGTCGCGCTCGTCATGTGCGGGGACGGCCATGATCGCCCCGGTCCCGTAGCCGCCGAGGACGTAGTCCGCAACGAAGATCGGGATGCGCTCGCCGTTCACGGGATTGATCGCGTCGGCGCCGATGGCCACGCCCGTCTTCTCGCGGTCGGTAGACAGGCGTTCGATCTCGGTCTGCGCCTTCGCCCGCTCGATGTATCCCTCGACCTCGGCCCGCCGGTCGGGCGCGGTCAGCGTCTCGACGAGCGGGTGCTCGGGCGCCAGCACCATGAACGTCGCGCCGAACAGCGTGTCAGGGCGGGTGGTGAAGACCCGAAGCTCCGCGCCACCCGGGTGATGGGCCGAAGCCGCGGTTTCGAACGTGATCTCGCCACCCTCGGACCGGCCGATCCAGTTCGTCTGCATCGCCCGGATGGGATCGGGAAACTGGATCTGGGAGAAGTCGAGGAGCTCATCCGCATACTTCGTGACGCGCAGATACCACTGCTCGAGGTCACGCTTCTCGACCTTCGCGCCGCAGCGCCAGCAGTGCCGGTCGGCGCCCTCCACCTGCTCACGCGCGAGCGTGCCGTCGTTCGGGCACCAGTCGACCGGCGACTTCTGGCGATAGGCGAGGCCGGCCTTCAGGAACTGCAGGAAGAACCACTGGTTCCAGCGGTAGTAGTCGGGATCGGCGGTGACGACCTCGGACTCCCAGTCGAACGTCGCGCCCATGCTCCGCAGCTGGCGGCGCATGTTCTCGATGTTCTTCATCGTCCAGTCGCGCGGGTTGACGTTGTTCTTGATGGCCGCATTCTCGGCCGGCAACCCGAAGGCGTCGAAGCCGATCGGCAGGAAGACGTTGTTACCGTGCATCCGCTGGAACCGGGCGAAGGCGTCCGTCGGGGTCTTTATGTACCAGTGCCCGATGTGGAGATCCCCGGACGGGTACGCGAACATCGTCAAGAGGTAGTAGCGCTTGCGCGTGTCCTCCAGGTCGGTTCGGTAGAGCTCGAGCTCCGCCCAACGTGCCTGCCAGCGGGGCTCGATGGCGGTCGGCTCATAGCGGTCGATGCGCGTGCGGGCGGTGGTTTCCTGGTCGGTCACGACGATGGTCCCTGCGGTCTGCGGCACGATGGCCCTGGCGGGGCGGCGAAACGGCACACCCCCCGCCGACCGGCGAGGGGTGGGATGGTCGGTCGCTCGAGGCCGCGAGTGTACCAGCCTGCTCAGCGCAGGAGCAGCGCGGCCAGCTCCCGAAACTGCGGCAGGCAGAGGTCGCTCGATGCGGCCGCTCGGAGTTGGATGCAGACGTGGTCGGCGCCGGCGTCCAGGTGCTGGCGTGCTCGATCGGCGATGGCGGCGGCGTCGCCCCAGGCGATGACCGCGTCGATGAGCCGGTCGCTGCCCTCGGCGCCCAGGTCGTCGTCGGAGTAGCCAAGGCGACGCAGGTTGTTGGCGTAGTTCGGGAGCGCGAGGTAGTGACGGGCGAAGGCTCTCGCGATGCGCCTGGCCTCGTTCGGATCGGTCTCCATGACCGCCGTCATCTCGACCGCCAGGCAGGGTTCCTGGCCGAGGATCGAACGAGCGATCGCGCTGTGCTCGACCGGCACGAAGTAGGGGTGGGCACCGTCGGTGCGTTCCGCGGCGAGGGCGAGCATGCGCGGTCCGAGGGCTGCCAGCAGCCGGGGAGGCGGCTCGGCCGCCTCCGGCCCGACGTACCGCGCTGCGTCCATCGCGTCGAGGTAGGCCCGCATGGTTTCGACCGGGCTCGTGTAGCTCCCGCCGCGCGCCGCAACCGACGGGGCGTGGCTGACCCCCAGGCCGAAGACGAACCGGCCCGGGTACGCCTCGGCCAATGCGCGTGTCCCATTCGCGGCCGCCATCGGGTCGCGGGCGTAGATGTTGGCGATGCCGCTGGCGACGACGATGCGCTCACCGCCGCCGAGCAGGATCCCGGCATGGCTGAAGAGCTCCTTGCTGCCGACGCTCTCGGGGATCCAGACCGCGCCATAGCCCATGGCCTCGAGATCGGTCACCGCCGCCTGCGCCACGCCGGCCGGGTTGGCCTGGAGGGCGAAGCTCCAGACGCCGACCCGACCCATCGAAGCCGCTGCCGACCGACCACCGACCCGATCCGTCATGCGCCGCTGGCCCTCCATGCGATGCCCCGGGAATCACGCCACCCCTCGATGTCTGCCGAGGGGTGGAGGGTGGCCATCGGGGTCGTTGGTGGAGCTACGGGGGCTCGAACCCCGGACCTTCTGCATGCCATGCAGACGCTCTCCCAGCTGAGCTATAGCCCCATGCGGCCGGGAGTATAGCCGAGGCTGCATCGACCCCGCTCTTGGGGCCGATCGGACCCCGGTGCCGGGCCGATGGCACTTGGTCCGCCTCCCCCGCAGGTGCATCCTAACGACCAGGGAGTGACGGCGAGGCGTTGAAGAGGGAGCCTCCCCGGCCACCCGTCCAGAGGAACGGAAGGGAAGGGATCATGTCGAACCAACGGAAACTGGCGGCTGGGATCGGCGGTCTGGCGACCGTCCTCCTGCTGCTCCTGCTGTGGCCCATCTTCATCGAAGGGGACCCGTTGCTGACCGGCGACATCCGCACGTGGGCGACGTGGGTCTTCTGGATCCTGGCGATCGCCCTCATCCTGGTCCTTTTCCAGGAGCGCAATACAGCCGGCGCGGACCAGGTCGAGATCGAGGGCCCCGCCTTCGCGCGCTTCCTCTTCGGCAACCGACAGGCCGGCCTGCTCTGGCTGCCGATCCGCCTGTTCCTCGGCGTCTCCTGGCTGGAGGCGGGCTGGCACAAGTTCACCGATCCGGCCTGGACGGGCGGCGGTGAGGCGCTTCGTGGCTATTGGGAGCGCGCCGTCGCGATCCCCGAGGAGGGTCGGCCGCTCATCAGCTTCGAGTGGTATCGCGACTTCCTGAACTTCCTGCTCAGCATCGACGCCTCGCCCTGGTTCGCCTGGCTCATCACCC
>JBEVDC010000055.1:0-10417 GCA_040514195.1 Candidatus Limnocylindrales bacterium
GCCCGGCACCGCGACCAGCAAGACCCTGAATCTGCCGACCTACGATCCGGAGATGGCCAAGCAGCTCATCACCGAGTCGGGGGTCACCGACCTGGCCTTCGAGTTCTGGTACCCGTCGGACGTGGCCCGGCCCTATATGCCGGACCCGAAGGGCGAGTTCGAGTCCATCCTCCGTGACCTCGAGGCGGTCGGCTTCAAGCCGACGCCGAAGACGGCCACCTGGCGACCCGACTACCTGTCGGCCGAAGCGGCCGGCAAGTATCCGATGTGGCTCATCGGTTGGACCTGCGACTGGGCTGGTCCGGACAACTTCCTGAACACCGCTTTCTTCGGCTATCGAACGCGGAGCGACGGCACGGTCGGTGCCAACGAGGAGTACGCCTACGAGAACGCCGAGATGTGGCAGGCGATGCAGAACGCCCTGACCACGTCCGACGCCGCGCAGGCAGAGACCTATTGGCAGGAGGTCCAGGATCACCTGGCCGCCGACATGCCGACGGTCCCCCTCCTCAGCTCCAAGCCACCGGCCGCCGCGCAGGCCTACGTCAAGGGCTTCGTGCCGGTCGGCAACCTGACCGAGCTGTTCAACTCGGTCTGGCTGGACAAGTAATGACCCGGCCGGCTGGCGCCTCCCGGCGTCGACCGGCCTGGACCTCCCGCGAGTTCCGATCCCCCGAGGCCATGTCGGCCCCGGGGGATCGTGTCATCACGGTTGACGAGGGCGGGACGTGACCAAGTACATCGTCCGCAGGCTGCTGGGTACCGTCCCGGTCCTGATCGGCGTGTCCATCGTCGTCTTCGTCTTCATCCGCCTGCTACCGGGCGACCCGGCCACGGCCATCCTCGGCCAGCACGCGACCGCCCAGCGCATCGCCGAGATGCGCGAGTTCCTGGGCCTCGACAAGCCCATCTGGGAGCAGTACCTGATCTATGTGACGACGCTGCTCGGCGGTGACTTCGGGCGCAGCATCATCAACGGCCAGCCCATCCTCACCGAGTTCCTGACCCGCATGCCGGCGACCATCGAGCTGACCGCGGGCGCCATGGTCTTCGCTGCCGGCCTCGGTATCCCGCTCGGCCGCTTCGCCGCCAAGCGGGCGCAGAAGTGGCAGGACGGCTCGATCACGGTCCTCTCGCTGGTCGGCATCAGCATCCCCGTCTTCGTGCTCGGACTGACGCTCCAGTACATCTTCGCGGTGCAGCTCGGCTGGCTGCCGGCGACGGGCCGCATCGACGCCCGCACGGCCCTGGAGCTGCAGTCGAACTTCGTGCTCATCGACGTCTGGCTGCAGCCCGACTGGACCTTCGAGGAGAAGTTGAGCGCGTTCCTTGATGGCATCTCGCACCTCATCCTGCCGGCCATCGCGCTGGGATCCATCCCGCTGGCCATCATCACGCGCATCACGCGAGCCTCGGTCATCGACGTCTCCAACGACGACTACGTCCGGACGGCCCGGGCGAAAGGGCTGAGCGAGCGACGCATCGATGGGCGCCACGTGATGCGCAACGCCTGGCTGCCGGTGGTCACGGTCCTCGGCCTCCAGGTCGGCGGCCTCCTGGCCGGCGCCGTGATCACCGAGACGGTCTTCGCCTGGAATGGCGTCGGTCGCTGGATCGTCGAGGCCATCGGCAACCGCGACTACTTCATCGTGCAGTCGACGATCCTTATCTTCGCCCTCATCTTCCTGGTCGTGAACCTGGCCGTGGACGTGATGTACGCGTTCATCAACCCGCGCATCAGGTACGCCTGACATGGCCGCTCCGTCGATCGCGGTCACGCGGGTCGCACCGCGCGCCAGCCATGGCCTGTGGGGCGATGCCTTCCGACGCCTGCTGAGGAACCGGCCGGCGATGGTCGGGGCCCTCCTCATCGTGGCCTTCCTGCTGGTCGCCGTCTTCGCCCCCGTCCTGGCGCCCTACCCGCCCAACGAATCCTTCCCGCCGCCGGCCGGAGAGACGTCGCAGAAGCTGGGCCCGTGGCCGCCGAGCGCGGCGCATCCCTTCGGCCAGGACAAGCAGGGCCGCGACGAGCTGAGCCGGGTCATGTACGGCGCGACGGTCAGCTTGCTGGCTGGACTCTCGTCGGTCATCGTGGGGGTCACCCTGGGCGGCCTCATCGGCGCCGTCGCGGGCGCAGCCGGCGGCAAGGTGGACAGCCTCCTGATGCGCTGCGTGGACGTGCTGCTGGCCATGCCGGGCATCCTCCTGGCCATCGGAATCGTGACCTTCCTCGGCCAGGGTCTGTGGCAGATCACGATCGCGGTGGCCATCACCAACGCGCCCATCTTCGCGCGCCTCTTACGCGGCGGCCTGCTCTCGGTGCGCGAGTCGGACTACGTCCTGGCATCCCGCTCGATCGGTGCGTCGAGGACCCGGCTGCTGACCCGGCACATGCTGCCCAACTCCCTGACGCCGATCATCGTGGCCGCCACCCTGGCGCTGGCCACGGCCATCATCGACATCGCCGGCCTCGGCTTCCTGGGCCTCGGCCCACCCGACCCCCGAACGCCCGAGTGGGGCACGATGCTGACCGACTCGCGCGAGTTCCTGCGCTCGGCCGCCTACCTCATCTTCTTCCCGGGCCTGGCCATCGTCATCACGGCGGTCGGCTTCAACCTTCTCGGTGACGGGCTGCGGGAGTCGCTCGACCCGCGGCTCAAGCGGTAGCTGCACGATGGCCCTGCTCAGCGTCCAGGACCTGGTCGTGCGCTTCCGGACGCACGAGGGCACGATCCATGCCGTCAACGGCGTGACCTTCGAGCTCGACGAGGGCGAGACCCTGGGAATCGTCGGTGAATCCGGCTGTGGCAAGAGCGTCACGAGCCTGGCCCTCATGCGCCTGCTGCCCAAGCCGGCCGGCCGCATCGAGGGCGGCACGATCCGCTTCGACGGCCAGGACCTGCTGGCCTACAGCGAGTCCGAGATGCGTGACCTGCGCGGTCGCGAGGTGGCCATGATCTTCCAGGATCCGATGACCAGCCTCAATCCGGTCCTGACCGTCGAGGAGCAGATGGTCGAGACCATCCAGGCCCACCGAACGATCTCCAAGGAGGACGCCCGGGCGCGGGCCATCGAGCTGCTGGCGATGGTCGGCATGCCGCAGCCCGAGACGCGCCTCAAGGCCTACCCCCACCAGTTCTCGGGCGGCATGCGTCAACGGGTGATGATCGCCATGGCGCTCGCCCTGGCGCCCAAGCTGCTCATCGCCGACGAGCCGACGACCGCCCTCGATGTGACCATCCAGGCCCAGGTCCTGGAACTGCTCAAGCGCCTCACGGACGACACCGGCACAGCGGCCATCCTCATCACCCACGACCTCGGCGTCGTGGCTGGCATGACCCAGCGCATCAACGTCATGTACGCCGGTTTCATCGTCGAGAGCGCGACGACGGCCGAGCTCTTCGCAACGCCCGCCCATCCGTACACCGTCGGCCTGCTCCACTCGGTGCCCCGGCTGGACGCCGAAGAGGGCTCGGAGCTGATCCCCATCGAGGGCACGCCGCCTGACCAACGCCAGGCGCCGGTCGGTTGCCCGTTCGCGCCGCGATGCGCCTGGCGGCTGCCGACCTGCTGGGAGTCGAACCCTCCGCTGGCCCCGATCCGGGTCGGCGAGGCCGTCGTCCTGACCGGCGCTGGCGCCACCCATCGGATCGCCTGCTACAACCCGCCGACACACGAGGAGGCCGTGGCTGGCAGGCCGCTGCGGCCGGGCTTCAAGGCGGCGCAACCGCCTGGCTCCGTGACCGAGGCGCTGGCCGGGATGCCCGACGAGCTGGCCGAGCCGGGCGAGTGGTACGCGGAAGGTGGCGACGTCGAGTTCCTGCCGGGCCAGGGCCCGACGACCGCGACGGGCGGCGCGGCCGGCCTGCCGATCAGCCCCGACGACGACGACCGATGACCGCTACCGCGCTGCCCGTCGCCACGCCGCCCGCCGAGGATCGGACCGGGCCGCTGGTCGAGGTCGAGGACTTGCGGGTCTACTTCCCGATCAAGGAAGGCATCATCAGGGAGCGTCACATCGGCGATGTGCGCGCCGTGGACGACGTGTCGTTCAGCCTCCGGCGCGGGGAGACGCTCGGCCTCGTGGGCGAGTCCGGCTGCGGCAAGTCGACCACCGGGCGGGCCATGATCCGGCTCGTCGAACCCACGGCCGGCATGGTCCGTTTCGACGGCGTCGACGTGACCACGCTCAAGGGCGATGGCCTGCGCCGCGTTCGCAGGCGGATGCAGATGATCTTCCAGGATCCGTACGCCAGTCTCAACCCGCGCATGACGGTCAACGGCATCGTCGGCGAGCCCCTCGAGGTCCACGACGAGGGCGGCTCGAAGGAGGAGCGGCATGAACGCGTGCGCGAAGTGCTCACGACCGTCGGGCTCAACCCCGAGTACGGCATCCGCTATCCGCACGAGTTCTCGGGCGGTCAGCGGCAGCGCATCGGCATCGCTCGGGCCCTGGCCCTGAGCCCCGAGTTCATCGTCGCCGACGAGCCCATCAGCGCGCTCGATGTCTCGATCCAGGCCCAGATCATCAACCTTCTGCAGCGCCTCCAGGACCGGCTGGGGCTGACCTACATGTTCATCGCCCACGACCTCTCGGTCGTGCGCCACATCAGCGATCGGATCGCGGTCATGTACCTGGGCCGCATCGTCGAGGTCGCACCCTCGCGCGAGCTGAACACAGAGCCGCTCCACCCGTACACCGTGGCCCTCCTGTCAGCCATCCCGATCCCCGATCCTGCCGTCGAGGCCAGGCGTCGTCGGATCATCCTGACCGGCGACGTGCCGAGCCCGGTCAACCCACCGTCCGGCTGCCGCTTCCACACGCGCTGCTGGCTGCGCGAGCGCCTCGGCAACCCCGAGCGGTGTTCGACCGAGGATCCGGCCCTGCGCGAGCTCTCGAGCGGGCACGAGGTCGCCTGCCACTTCGCCGAATCGGTCGCCGGTTCGACCGAGCAGGTCCAGGCCGTCGGCGCCCAGGTGAGCGCAAGGGCCCAGGCGGCGAGCGCCCGAGCGATACCGCAGGCCGATCCGGCGGCACCGTCCGGGACGCCGCCCAGGCCGCCGGCCGGGCCGGAGCCGCTCGGCGCCTGACGCCGCCGCGGCTAGACTCGACGGGTGCAGCCGCTCCGCATCGCCCTGGCTCAGGTCGCACCGCAGCTCGGCGCGCTCGAGGACAACCTCGCCCGACACACGGCGCTCATCGGCGAAGCGCGCACGGCCGGCGCCGGCCTGGTCGTCTTCCCCGAGCTCGGTCTGACCGGCTATCTGCTCCAGGATCTCGCTGCCGAGGTCGCCATGCGCCTCGACGACCCGCGACTCGTGGCACTGGCGGCGGAGACGCGCGGCCTGTCCGCCGTCGTCTCCTTCGTCGAAGAGTCGGCCGACCATCGGCTCTTCATCGCCGCCGCATTGCTCGAGGACGGTCAACTACGACACCTGCACCGCAAGGTCTTCCTGCCGACCTATGGCCTCTTCGATGAGCGGCGCTTCTTCGCCGCCGGGGCAATCTTCCGCGCCGTGCCCAGCCGCATCGGAGTCGGGCTCGGGATGTCCGTGTGCGAGGACTTCTGGCACCTGCCGGCGCCGCACCTGCTGGCCCTCGACGGCGCCCAGATCCTGATCAACGTCTCGTCCTCGCCCGGGCGCGACGTGGCGGCGGTCCATGAGGTCGGGCTCGGGACCGCCGAGTCGTGGTGGACCTTGATGCGTGCCTACGCCCAGCTGACGACGAGCCTGGTCGTCTTCGTCAACCGCGTCGGCGTCGACGAGTCGATCAGCTTCTGGGGCGGGTCTCAGGTCGTCGGGCCGGGCGGCGACGTGCGCTTCCAAGCGCCGCTCTACGACGAAGGCCTGTACCTGGTCGACGTCGACCTGGCCGACATCCGGCGGGAGCGGATCGCCCTGCCGCTCCTGCGCGACGAGCGACCCGAGGTCGTGGCGCGCCAGCTCGATCGCATCCTCCGCGAGCGGGCTGGCGAGGCAGTCGACCTGACGGCCGAGCCGGGTGCGGAGGGCGGCCTAGACGTCGCCGCGACGGCCCCGCCCGATGGCCTGGCCTCGACCCCACTGGACCCTGGACGGTGAACGTGTCACCCCTCTACGAACTGCCCGATGAGCTGCGCATCGATACGGCCGTGGCACGCCGGATCATCGCCGAGTTCATCCGCGGCCAGCTGCGCCAGGCGGGCTTCGAGCGAGTCGTGCTGGGCCTCTCGGGTGGCATCGACTCCGCGCTGGTCGCCTATCTCGTGGCCGAGGCCATCGGGGCCGAGCGCCTGCTTGCCGTCCTGATGCCCTACGCCACCTCGTCGCCGGCATCGCGACGCGATGCCGAAGGGGTCGTCGCCGACCTCGATTGTGCCAGCCGGCTGGTCGAGATCACGCCCATGGTCGACGGCTATTTCGGGGTCCATGGGCCAGAGGCTGGCATGCTCGGCGCGGTGGGGGCCGAGGGCTCCGACGCGAGCGCCCTGCGGCGTGGCAACTTCGCGGCTCGCATGCGCATGGCCACCCTCTACGACCTGTCCGTCGTCTGGGGTGGCCTGGTCGCCGGGACCGGCAACAAGACCGAGGCGCTCATCGGCTACACGACCATCTTCGGCGACAACGCCTGCGCCTTCAACCCCATCGGCGACCTCTACAAGAGCCAGGTCCGCCAGCTCGCGGAAGCGTGCGGCGTGCCCGACGCGATCATCGCCAAGGCGCCCTCGGCCGACCTCTGGCCAGGCCAGACCGACGAGAGCGAGGTCGGCTTCAGCTACGCCGAGGTGGACCGGCTGCTGTACTGGATGATCGACAAGCGACGCTCCGACGAGGAGCTCGAGCAGATGGGCTTCGACGCCGCCTTCATCGAGCGTGTCGGCCGCATGGTCGCAGGCGCCGAGTACAAGCGCCAGGTACCGCCCATCGCCAAGCTCGGCACGCGCACGACCGGCGTGGATTATCTCTACCCTCGGCGCCGCCCGGGATCCGCCCGACGCCAGCCGTGAGCGTGGCGGGCGGGACGCAGGGTCCGCAAGGTCGCGAGGGGCCGGCAGGCGCGCCAGGATCAGCTAGTCCGACGGCCCATGCTTCGGCTGCTGCGACGGGCACGCTCTATATCGTGGCGACACCCATCGGCAACCTCGGAGACATCACGCTCCGCGCCCTCGAGGTGCTGCGCGCCGTGCCCCTCGTGGCGGCCGAGGACACCCGCCTCACCCGTCGGCTGTGGGCCCGGCACGGCCTCGGCACGCGGTTGGTCAGCTATCACGCCCGGAATGCTGGGTTCCGTGCGCCGGAGCTCCTCGCGCACCTTCGCGGCGGCGCCGACCTGGCCCTCGTGACCGACGCCGGGACGCCCCTCATCAGCGACCCAGGAGAGGACCTCGTCCGTGCCTGGGCAGACGAGGGCGGCCGGGTCGTGCCGATCCCGGGGCCTTCGGCGACCCTGGCGGCGCTGACCGCCTCCGGGCTGCCGGCTGCACGCTGGGGCTTCGAGGGCTTCCTGCCGCGGAGCGGCGCCGAGCGCCGTGCCCGGCTGGCGCGCCTGGCTGCCGACAGCCGGACGACGGTCCTCTTCGAGGCACCTTCACGCACCGCAGCGACCCTGCGGGACCTGGCCGCGGCCTGCGGCCCCGACCGCGCGGCGGCTCTTTGTCGGGAGCTCACCAAGCTCCACGAAGAGGTCCGGCGCGGATCGCTGGCGGCCTTGGCGGACGAGGCGGATCGCCGGCCGCCGCGGGGCGAGGTGACCCTCGTCGTCGCCGGTCGACCCGAGTCGGCGGGCGGATCGGGACCGTCCGATGCCGACGACCTGGTGGCGGCGCGTCGGCGCGTGGCCGCCCTGGTCGCCGGTGGGCTCAGCCGCGCGGCCGCCGCCAAGCAGGTCGCGGCCGAGACCGGCCTGCGCCGTCGCGACCTCTACGACGCGACCGACGCCGGTACCATCGCGCCGTGAACGCGCCGATCCTGCGCGAGATGACCCCGCTCGGGCGTGCCGTGTTGCTCGTCACGCTGGCCGTCAGCGTGGCCGCCATCGCCATGGAGTGGCTTCTCCACATCGAGGGCACGCCGATCTTCATCGTCAGCGCGCTGGGCATCCTGGGCCTGGCCTACGTGGTGGGCGCCGCCACCGAGCGCCTGGGCGCCCTGACCGGGCCGCAGATGGGCGGCATCCTCAATGCCACGTTCGGCAACATCGCCGAGCTGATCATCGCCTTCTTCGCCCTTACGGCGGGCCAGCTGGAGGTCGTCAAGGCCTCGCTCACGGGCTCGATCATCGGCAACCTGCTGCTCGTCCTCGGCGCCAGCCTGTTCATCGGCGGCCTGCGCAACGGCAGCCAGCGCTTCAGCGTGCGTACCGCGATGCTCGACGCGACGCTCCTGGTCCTGGCCGTGATCGGCCTCTTCGTACCGGCGGTCTTCGCGCTCACCTCCGGCGCCGAGCCGCGCCAGCGCGAGAGCGTGGCGGTGGCGGCCATCCTGCTGCTGCTCTACGTCCTCAACCTCGTCTACCGCTTCCGCCACCCGCAGGACGTGCTGGGCAGCGAGCCTGAGGGCCATGCCGGGGGGCCCGCCTGGTCGGCTCGCACCGCGATCGGCGTGCTCTCAGCCGCGGCCGTCCTCCTGGCGGTCCTGTCGGAGGAGCTGGTGGGGGCCATCGACCCCTTCATCGCCAGCTTCGACCTGACGCCGTTCTTCGTCGGCGTCATCCTCATCCCGACCATCGGCAACCTGGCCGAGCACCTCGTCGCCGTGCAGCTCGCAATGAAGGACCGGGTCGACTTCTCGATGGCCGTCTCGATCGGCTCGAGCCTCCAGGTGGCCCTTTTCGTGGCGCCCGTGCTCGTCTTCCTCGGACTGATGGTCGGCCAGCCCATGGACCTGGTCTTCACGCCGCTGGAAGTCGCTTCGGTCGCGGTCGCCGTGGGCATCACGGCGCTGATCGCCTTCGACGGCGAGTCGAACTGGCTGGAAGGTGCCTTGCTGCTCGGCGTCTACGCCATCCTGGCCGTGAGCTTCTTCTTCCTGGGCTCGTGATGGTCATCGCGAACGCCAGCCTGGATCCCTCGAGCGTCCACGCCCCTCCGGACGCCGGCATCGGCGTCCCGACCGACTACCGGCCCGGCGCCTGCAACATCGGCCCGGCGGAGGTGGCGCGTCGGCGACGTGCGGTCCTCGTTGGCGTCGTCGCCAGCCTCGCCCTCTACCTTGGGCTGCTCGCCATCGCCGCGCCCGACGCGATCCGATTCGTGGTCGCCGTGCCGGCCGCGTCGGCGGCGATCAGCTGGCTCCAGGTCCGCGAGCGGTTCTGCGTCGCATTCGGCCTGACCGGCGTCTTCAACTTCGGGCCGCTGGGCGAGCTCGAGTCCGTCGCCGACGCCGAGGCCCGGCGCGCGGATCGGCGGAAGGTGGCCTCGATGGTCGCGCGGGGGGCCGGCATCGCCGTCCTGGTCGGGCTGCTGGCCGTCTTCGTGCCCTGAGGGCCCGGTGCTTACGGAGGGCCGCTGGCTCCGTCACCAGCGGGTGACGAGCGAGAGTGACGGGAGAGCCTCCGTGAAGCTCGGGGTAAGGGCCTCGGGCTAGTCTGACCCCGTCGTCCGCAGTCGGACGCCGATCCGCCGGTCCGATCCGCCGTCCCGCCGTCACGTGGGGTGCCGCGCACAGCGCGGGCCCAGGAGGTCGTCGAACCATGAACCGCGTACTGCTCACGGGTCGCCTTACACGCGACCCCGAACTGCGGACCCTCTCGACCGGGAAGACGGTCACGCAGTTCTCGCTGGCAACGAACGATTACCGCGGCGGCAAGGAGCTCTCTGAGTTCCACAGCATCGTGACCTGGGACCGCTTGGCCGAGATCTGCGGCCAGTACCTGGGCAAGGGTCAGTTGATCGCCCTCGAGGGCCGCCTGCAGACCCGCCAGTGGGAAGACGACAAGAAGTTGCGCCACTGGAAGACTGAGATCGTGGCCTCGTCGGTCGAGATGCTCTCGGGTCGTCGTAAGAAGGACTATGCGGCCGAGTCGGCGGCCGAGGCGATCGTCAGCCAGGCCGAAGCGATGGGCATCGAGCCGGCCGACGAATCCGATGTCGAGGAGCTCGAGGTCGAGGTCGAGGTCGCGACCGCCGCCTGACCGGTCCCTCTGACTCCGCGGCGGACGTGGCTCCCTCCCGCGTCCGCCGCTGCCCTGCTGTCTGGGGCGGCCATGACAGGACAGGGGAGGAGGGTGCCCGGAACCCACTCACGTAATCGACAGTCCGTCGGCGAGGCGCGCCCGTAGCTGGGATCGAGTGCGGCTGGCGCGGCCGAGCCTTGTCAGCGGAGCGAACTGGCGTTGGCTTCCTTGTTCTCGGCCGCTGTACCGGGATTCGATGACCCCTCGTCGAAGAGGATCGATACCAGCTGCCGAGCGCTCTCCTTCCAGGTCAGCCAGGTC
>JBEVDC010000043.1:0-7124 GCA_040514195.1 Candidatus Limnocylindrales bacterium
CTGCCGCTTCGGCCGCCTCGTCGTCCGCTTCAGCCGCGCGGGCGTTGGCGAGCGCGCTGACCGCGGCGTTGCGTCGCGCCTCGGACTCGGCGGCCGCTACGGCGGCCACGTCGCGTGCGCCTTGCGCCTCCGACAGCCTGCGATCGGCATCCAGGGCTCGACGGCGGAGGTCGGCGACCTCGGCCTCTCGCACCTGACGGGCACGCCGCAGCGAAGCTTCCCGCTCGCCCTCGGCGCGCTCCGAGGCATCGATGCGGGCTTGCTCGGCCGCAGCTTCGGCGAGCGCCGCATCGACCTCGGCCAGGGCCGCCATGCCAGCGTGGTCCGTGTCCGGCACGGGCAGGGCAAGGACGCGACGGGCGGTGGCGATCCGCGCCTCCGACTCGTTCTGCTCGAGGATGCCGCGTGCCTGGTCACGCTCGAGGGCTGCAAGCACCTCCGTCAGGCGCTCGATGCTCAGCCGCGAGTCGGTCACCGAGCCCCTCGCGGTTTCCAGCGCTGCTCGAGCCTCGCGGGTCACGTCTGCCTGGTCGCTCAACCCTCGTGCCAGGGGCGAGACACCATCCTCCGCCCTGGTCAGGTCGCGCATCGCCTCCTCGATCTCCGTGCGCACGGCAGCCAGCGCGGCGTGGGCCCGGGCAGCTTCGGCCGAAGTCGTCGCCCAACGCGCTCGGCCGACCGTCACGAGCCCCTCGGCCAGCTCGCCCGCGGCGTCACGACGAGCGACCTGCTGCTCTGCCTGGGCGGCCAGGCGGCGAGCCTGGGGCCGGAGCTCCCCGAGGATGTCGCGAACGCGGGACAGGTTCGCCTCCGCCTCGGCCAGCCGTTCCTCGGCCTGCCGCCGTCGGCGCTCATGACGACGGACGCCGGCAGCCTCTTCGAAGAGTGGTCGCCGCTCCTCAGGGCGAAGCGACAGCGCCTGATCGACCATCCCCTGGCCGATGAAGAGGAAAGCGTTGTCGGCCAGGTTGGCGGCGTCAAGGAGGTCCACCACGTCGCGCAGCCGGACCTTCTGGCGGTTGAGCAGGTACTCGTTCTCGCCCGAACGGAAGAGCCGACGACCGCATTCCACGAGGCCGTACTCGACCGGCAGCAGGCGATCGTCGTTGTCGATGACCAGGCTGACGTCGGCCATGCCGGTGGCATGACGGCGCGCGGACCCGGCGAAGATGACGTCCTCGGACTTGCGCGTGCGCAGCGATCGACCTTGCTCCCCGAGCGCCCAGCGAAGCGCATCGACCAGGTTGCTCTTGCCGCTGCCGTTGGGGCCTACGACCGCGCTGATGCCGGGACCGAATTCCAGGCGTGTCGCTTCCGCGAACGACTTGAAGCCGACCAGCCGAAGCTCGCGCAGGCGCGGTTCACTCACGAGGAGGAGCCGCCGGTGCCTGCGGCCGTCACGCCGGTGCGCAGGACAGTGAGTGCCGCGGCCGCGGCAGCGGTCTCCGCGTCGCGCCGATTCCGCCCCTCGCCGGTGCCGATCGCCGCATCGCCGAGGAGGACCTCGACGACGTAGTGCTTCTCGTGGTCCGGGCCTTCCGCCCGCAGGACTCGATAAGCCGGCGCCAGGCCGGTCCGAGCGTAAGCCAGCTCCTGCAGCCGGCTCTTCGGCGAGACGAAGCTCGACGCCGATCGCCGGGCCTCGAGCTCCGGCCCGGCGATCCCGAGCAACCAGTCACGAGTCGGCTCCAGCCCGGCGTCCAGGAAGAGTGCGCCGATGACCGACTCGAACGCCGCTGCCAGGACCGAGGGACGCTCGCGCTCGTTGGCGCGGTCGGCGCCGGCGCCAAGCAGGAGCTCCGATCCGAGGTCGATCCGGCGCGCCAGCGTCGATAGTCCACGCGTGGAGACGATGGCCGCACGGCGTTGGGTCAGTCGGCCCTCGTCCTCGTCGGGATGTCGGGCGTACAGGGCGTCGGAGACGATCAGGGCGATGACCGCGTCGCCGAGGAACTCCAGGCGTTCGTTGGAGAGTGCCGAAGCGTCGGGGTGCTCGTTGGGGTAGCTGCTGTGGACCAGCGCCCGGGCGAGCAGGTCCAGATCCTTGACCGGGAGCGCGAGGCGCTCCGCCAGTCGCGCGGCGTGGCCGGCGGGGGCCGGCTCGCTACTGCGCAGCGTGCTCGTCGATGTATTCGACGGCGTCACCGACGGTGCGGATCCGCTCCGCATCCTCGTCGGAGATCTCGGTGCCGAACTCCTCCTCGAGGCTCATGATGAGCTCGACGAGGTCGAGGGAATCGGCGTTCAGGTCATCGACGAACGAGGCTTCAGGCTTGACGTCCTCTTCGTCGACGCCGAGCTGCTCCACGACGATCTTCTTGAGCCTTTCGTACGTCGAAGCCACCAGTCACACCCTCCAGTCGCGGCATCCGACCGCGCTCAGTCATCTGCTGGGATCGCTTCCCGACCGGTTTCCGCCACGTCATCGGCGACCCGGCCGAGGACCCCGTTCAGGAGGCGCCGGGCTGGCTCGCCGCTGTAGGTACGAGCCATCTCGACCCACTCCGCAACCGCGACCCTGACCGGCGTCGCCGGGCAGTGTAGCACCTCGCCGAGCGCGGAACGCAAGAGCGAACGGTCGATCCGGGCGAGTCCCACGACCGGGTAAGCGGGCGCCAGACGCTCGATCGTCGCGTCGATGGAGTCACGTCTCGCGACCACGGCGCGGACGATGGCGGTGGCCAGCTCAGCCGTCGCGGAAGGTGCCTCCGTGTCCTGGAGCTGGCGTGCCAGCGCGGAGACCGCGGTTCGTTGGCCGAAGTCAGCCTCGAAGATGGATACCAGGGCCAGCCGCCGTCCTTCGCGCTCCGCCTGCCGGCCGCGGGGTGCCCGCGAGCGACGAGTCTGCTCAGCCACCGACGCCGTCGACGAGGATGGTCACCTCACCGAGCTCAAGGCCGAGCTGCCGCTCGACGGCCTGGCTGACCGCCCCGCGAACCCGACGGCTGAGCGATGGCAGTGCCACGCCGGGTCGCACGATGAGCCAGACACGGAGGTGGACCCGGCCCCCATCGGTCCACGCCGCCACCGGCCGGCCTACCAGCCAGGCCAGCGGTCGCGGCCCACCGCGACCGACGCGCAGGACACCGGGCACACTCACAGCGGCGGCAGTCGCGACGCTGCGGATGACACGACGGCGGATGGTCAGTTCGTCAGGCAGGCCGGTCGTGCCGGCCATCAGACCTCGATGCCCCTTGGCGGCACCGTCGCAGAGGCGACTTCGACCGCCGCGCCTGCCGCGTCGATGGCGGCCTCGTCGAGCCGCAATGCCTCTTCGATACGGGTCGGGATCGACGCCCTGGCTGCGACAGCTGCGACACCGACGGCATAGCCGATCATGCGGCGCTTGGCGCGGCCGTGAGTGATGAGCACCGTCCCCTTGACCCCGAGCAAGGGGGCGCCGCCAAGCTTCTCGTAGTCGAAGCGTTCACGGATCCGGCCGATGCCTGACCGCATGAAGAGGTAGCCGATCGGCCCCCACGGCGGCCGCCTGAACTCGTCCCTGAGGGCAGAAAAGATGAAGCCCGAGAGCCCCTCGAAGAACTTGATGGTCACGTTGCCGACCGAGGCGTCGCAGACGACGACGTCGGCCAGGTGCGCGACGAGGTCCCGGCCCTCGACGTTGCCGACGAAACGCAGGTCGCTGGCGGCGATGAGCACGGACGCGTCCTGGACCCGCTGCTCGCCCTTGCCGCCCTCCTCGCCGATCGAGAGCAGGGCCACCGTGGGCTTGTCGACGCCCAGCACCTGTTCGCTGAAGATGGCGCCCATGCGCGCGTATTGCGCGAGGTTGTGACCACTCGAGTCGGTCGTGGCGCCGATATCGAGGAGCACGAAGGGGCCCTTGTCGGTGACCATCTGGACGGCCAGCGCGGGCCGGTCGACACCGGGCAGGCGGCCGAGGCCGAGGATCGCCGCGGCCACGCTGGCGCCGGTGTGGCCGGCGGACATGACCGCATCCGCACGGCCCTCGCGGACGAGACGCATGCAGACGTTGATGCTCGCGTCCCGCTTTCGGCGGACGGCAGCCGAGGGCTGCTCTTCCATCTCCACGTTCTCGGAGGCATGGACGACCTCCACGTTGCGTGTCGCGCGTCCGGCCAGGAGGCGCTCGACGCGCGTGGCATCACCGACCAGGAGGAGATCGGTGTCGGGGTTGGCGGCCGCCCAGGCCCGGCAGCCGGCGACGACCTCGTCGGGCGCATGGTCGCCGCCCATCGCGTCCACGGCCACCCGGATGCGTCGCCCGGACCCTGGCTCAAGGTTGTCGCGGACGGTCGAGACGTCCATCGTGCGAGCCGACGAGCGTGCTACGAGGCGCTCGACTCCTTCTTGACCTTGACCTTGATCGCCTCACGGCCGCCATACCAGCCGCAGGTCGGACAGACGTGGTGGATCTGCTTCATCTCACGGCAATGCGGGCACGGCTCGAGGTCGGGCAGGCTCAACGCATGATGCGAACGGCGGTCGCCTTGTCGAGCGTGGGAGACACGACGCTTCGGGACACCCATGGGTGGTTACTCCTTCGTGTGATCCGTGACGGTCGTCAGTCGGTCGTGTTCGCGTCCCAGCCAGCAAGGACGGCCAGGCGCGGGTCGATGGACGCATCGCCGTGGGCGTGCGTCGGGTCGGCATTGAGATCGGTTCCGCATGTCTCACAGAGGCCGGCGCAGTCGGGCCGGCAGAGCGGCGCGATCGGCTCCGCCAGCGAGACGGCCTCGCGGATGGGCTCGGTCAGGTCGAGCTCGTGGTGGTCGTCGAGCCGGAGCGCATCGGGCTCTGCCGAGCGATCGACGGCGTGTCCGGTGTCGATATCGATCGAAGGCAGCGCCTCCTCGTCGACGGCCACCTCGACCGGGGCGGTGACCAGCTCGAGGCAGCGACTGCAGCGCGCCTCGAACGCCGTTCGCACGACGGCATGGGCGAGGATGCTGCGGCCCGTCCGAGACAGCCGGACCTCGCCGTCAAGCGGCGCGGCCAGCCTGACGTCCTCGGCGACCTCGAAGTGGTCGGCGTGGACGGGGTACTGGCGGCTGGTGCCCGGCGCGGCTCGCAGGAGGCCGGCCACGTTATAGGTCAGCATCGCGTCAGACGGCCGCTTCCTGGTCCTCGTCCACCTCGGCCATCCCCGCATCGAGGGGTTGGCGGTCATCGAGCATGTTGATGCCCCGCCGGATGCCCTGCAGGAGCTTGACGACTTCGTTCTCGAGCCCGACCAGTACGGATGCCGCGTAGTCGTCCGCCCCGCGACGGATCTCCGTCGCCTGTGCTTCCGCCTCGGCGACGATGCGGGCGCTCATCTCCTGGGCCGCGCGTGTCAACTCGCGCTCCTCGATGAGGAACGCGGCTTGCTCCTGGGCACGGCCGATGATGCGGTCCCCTTCCGCCTGGGCGTTCTCCAGGATCCGATCCTGCTCGCGCGTGATGCGCTGCGCTTGGCGGACCTCCTCGGGAACCGAGACCCGCAGCTGGTCGATGAGGTCGAGTGCATTCGGTTGATCGATGACGACGTTGTTCGAAAGCGGCACCTTGCGGCCGTCGGCGACGCGGCGCTCGAGCTGCTCGATCAGGAAGATGATGTCGATGGGGCGGCCCTCCTCAGGCAGGCTGACGGGACATTCTAGCCCACGCCACCCTTGGGGCTCAGGCGGGCGACGACGGCCGGTGGCACCATCGCGGAGACATCGCCGCCGAGCATCGCGATCTCGCGCACCAGGCTCGAGCTCAGGTAGGCGTGCTCGAGAGCGGTCATGAAGAAGATGGTGTCGACCTCGGGCGCCAGCTTGCGATTGGTGTGTGCCATCTGCATCTCGGACTCGAAGTCGCTCACGGCACGCAGTCCGCGAACCACGAAGCGGGCGCCCGCGCGGCGGGCGGCATCGACGGTCAGGCCGTCGAAGGTCACGATCTCGACCCTGGTGGCATCCGCGCCGAGGGCCCCGTCGACGGCTTCGCGCAGGCAGGCCATTCGCTCTTCAGTCGTCCAGAGTGGCGACTTCCTGGGGTTCACAAGGAGGGCCACGACCACGTGCTCGAAGACGTCCGCCGCCCTGCCGACGACGTCGAGGTGTCCGTACGTGACGGGGTCGAACGAGCCGGGGTAGATGGCCGTCGTCACGCCGCGTTCTCGGTCACGTAGAAGCTGAGGGTCGTCTCACCGAAGCGCCGCTCACGCATCCGGACCAGGCGCCCCACGCGCTCGGCGGGGACGTCACGCCAGAAGTGCTTGGCCACCACCACGGCCTCCTCGGCCAGCCAGCCGCCATCCGGCTCGGCGAGCCGGTCCAGGGCGGCCATGAGTGTAGCGTCGCCGTATGGGGGATCCAGCACGGCCGCGCCGAATCGTCCATCCTCGGTGGCCGCGGTCGTTGGCACGCGGCCGAGCGTGACCAGTGCGTCGCCCGCCAGGACCACCGCGCAGCGTGCGAAGCCGCAGGCGTCGACGTTCGCGCGGATGGCGTCGAGCGCCCGGCGGTCACGCTCCAGGAAGGCCGCTCGAGGGGCGCCGCGGCTGATGGCCTCGAGGCCACAGGCCCCCGTGCCGGCGAACACGTCCAGGAAGGGCGTCGGCCAGGGCCCAAGGGTCGCGGCCTCGAGGATACCGAAGCAGGTCTGCTTGACGCGGTCGGCCATGGGTCGCGTGACAGCGCCGGCAGACTGCAGGCGGATGCCGCGTGCGGTGCCGGCGATGACACGGCCGCCGTCAGGCATCGCCGATCGGGGGATCGTCCATCGCAGGGTCGTCGGCGGTCCCCTCCCCGTGCGCATCAGCCAGTGCCTCGCCGGCGCCGACCCGCCGCAGCCAGCCCGTGGTCATCTCGCGGGCCAGCGGCTCATGGCCCGGATGGAGGGCACCTGCGTCGTCCACGAGGGTCTCGGCCACGCTCCGCGCCTGGATGGAACGGCGCTGGTCTTCGGGGTCGGCCAGCGTCGCGATCCGCAGCGGCGGCAGGCCGCTCTGCGTCAATCCTAGGAGCTCGCCCTCGCGTCGCAGCTGGAGGTCGGTCTCCGCCAAGGCGAAGCCATCCTGGGTCGCCGCCACGGCATCGAGTCGGGCGCGCACGACGTCGTCTGTGTCGTAGGCATCCGAGACCAGGATGCAGTACGAGCGGTCGGCACCGCGC
>JBEVDC010000135.1:0-2898 GCA_040514195.1 Candidatus Limnocylindrales bacterium
GGCCTTTGGCGCCCGCGAAAACCTTGTCGAGTGAGCCCGGCGCGCCCTCGTCGTCCACGAAGTCGATGCGGACGGTCGGGGCGGCCTCGGCCGCTGCACCCCAACGACGCAGCCCCTCGACGTCCTGGCCGGCCGCGGTCACCTTGCGGAAAAGGCCGTACTCGATGGCCCGCTCGATGGTCGTCTTGCCCGCCTCGTTAGGGCCGCGGATGATGGTCAGGCCGGGCGCGAACTCGAGGTCGAGGTCCTCGTGGCGCTGGATGTCCGTCAGGCGCAGTCGCTTGAGGCGCATCAGACGACCGTGACCGCGGCAGGGTAGGTCAACAGGATGCGGCCAAGGCGGAGCGACTCGCGCATCTCCAGAGCGCCCTCGAGGTCACCCACCTTGTCCGCGGCTTCGATGCGCGCCTCGAAGTCACGGATGAACGCGCCGACGATCGTGTCGGGCGGCGGCAGCACCCCCTCGGGCTCGGCCGGCACCGCCCGACTCCGGACCCGGACCTTGAAGAAGCCGGGTGCCAGCTGGCGCTCGACCTCCTCCTCCTGGATCTCGAGCTCATCGGGCAGGATGCCGACGATGCGCACATCGAGCACGAGATCCGGATCGGCCGATGCCCGGAGCTGCTCGACGAGGGCGACCTGGCTGGCGATGTCAGCCGCATCGATGTCGAGGTGCTTGAAGCTCGTCCGGCCGATGACGTGCGGCGTGATCGAGACGTACTCGCGGCCGTCGCGCTCCTCGAGGTCGACACTCAGGACCTGTCCGGCGCCGTCCTGGTCGACAGCGACCGGCTCCGGTGCACCCGCATAGGCCCAGGTCGTCTCGCCCTGGACGCCCTGGCGAAACGAGTGCCAGTGGCCGAGCGCGAGGTAGTGGAGCCCACAGGCGGCGACCTCGGCTTCGGTGAACAGGACGTCATCGGCCTCGACAACACCGTTCACGCGGAGCGACCCGTGGATGAGGCCGACCCGCCACCGGGCCCGACGATCGTCGTGCGTCGTGAAGCCGTCCAGCGGGCTGCTGGGCATCCGCTTCGTGAACGCAACGCGCCCGTAGACGACGAGGTCCAGGGCTGGGAAGACGACGTCCGGCCGCTCCGGCGTCAGCACCACGACCATGTCCTCGCCCGACCTCTGGCCAGCCAGCGCGGCCAGGTCGTTGACGCGATAGATCGAGGACGGGTCGTAGACGTCGTGCGTGCCCGGGATGACGACCGTACGGATGCCGGCAGAGGCCAGGCGCGCGAATTGGGCGGCGGCCCGCTCGACCGAGCGTCGCGGCTGCTGGTTGGAGTCGAACAGATCGCCGGCCACGAGGACGACGTCGGCCTTCTCGGTCAGGGCAAGGTCGATGGCCCGCCGGAAGGCCTCGAACTGTCGCTCCCGCTGGGTGGCCGCCGCCTCGCCGAGGTCGTGATGTCGAGCGCCGAGGTGGACGTCGGCCATGTGCAGCAGTCGCGGCATCTCGGGGGCTCGGACCTCCGTGCGTCAGCTTGGCGATGGTGGTGTGCGAGCGAGGAGCCCCCTATATGCCCTCGCTCGCGGGCCAAGGCTCCTCCGCCATTGTGCCATCTCACGCGGCACGTCTGGCGGTAGAGATGGTATGGGCGTCGGATCCGGAGCGAGATCGCGACCCTGTGGTAGGCTTGATGCCACATCACGGTGCGCCCCCGGCCCAATGGGACCAACGGCAAGGCATCTGGGTCGTTAGAGTCGGCGCCCGGCCCCCGACCTCGCGCCAAGCGACCACGCCATGCCGTCTCAGGGCCAGCCACCGCAATCATCGGGACGCGTGTCCCTCGTCGCTTGCTCCTTGGAGGTCTTTTCGGGTGTCCTACGCAGATCGAACCCTTACCTGCGCCGATTGCGGCATCGAGTTCGTCCACTCGGCCGCCGACCAGGAGTTCTACGTCCAGAAGGGGTTCTCTTCCGATCCCAAGCGCTGCCCCAGCTGCCGCGCATCGCGGCGCGCCTCACGCGAGTCGTCGAGCTACGGCGGTTACGACGTCCGCGACATCGGTGGCCCGCGCGGCTACGAGCGTGGCGACGATCGCCCGGCCCGCGAGTACTTCGCGGTCATCTGCTCGAAGTGCGGCAACGCGGCGCAGGTCCCCTTCCGACCGCGCCAGGACAAGCCGGTCTATTGCTCCGACTGCTTCCGCGAGGTCCAGACGGTCTAGCGCAGGCAGCTCTCCTGACCTCGACGCCGGTCCCGCGAGGGGCCGGCGTTCTGATTCGTCGGGCGTGTCCGACAAGGTATCGATGTCGTAGCGAGCCGTCTGTCGTTTACGCGGGAGTGACGAATGTACCTGTCGTCGGGTACCAAATTCGTGGCTCGGCCTGCGAGTTCGGGAGCATTCTTTCGACACGGCCCGAGCCCTTCTCCGCTGGGATCTGCCGAGGATCTGATCATCTGCTCGGGCGTGTCGCGAACGACAGGGTCACGCGCAGAGCGGCCTCCTTGCGCATTCCGTGGCCAGTCGCGCCAGGAGGAAGCGCCGGGTCTCGACGGTCCTCTTCACCAGCGTCGCGTACGACGCCGCAGCGTCATCGGAGCCCGCCCCGATCCGCGTAGGCAGCGGCCCGCCGGGCATCTGATCGGTGAGGTCATTTCGGCTCCTTCGCGAAGACGACGTCGGGAGCGCATCTGCCCAGCGTCGATAGGCCTCAAGAGAAGGGAGTTGTCCGGATGCCACCCAAACAGGGACTCCGTAGCGAGCGGCCCATGGTCTCGGATGAGTTCATCCGCCTCGAGAACGGACAGGAGCGGATCGATCGTAAGGCACTCGATGCGTTGACGCCCAGGCGTGTCGTCATCTCTGGCGACCTGGGCAAGGAGGGCCGCTCGCAGCTGCGGCAGGTAAAAGGCCAACGTGCCTGGGAGATCGACCTTCCCGA
>JBEVDC010000140.1:0-4843 GCA_040514195.1 Candidatus Limnocylindrales bacterium
TCCCGCGGGAGGCGACCGTGCCGGCCGCTCTCGAGCTGGCCGCCCGGATCGCGGCCATGCCGCCGCTCGCCGTGATGGCGGCCAAGGAAGCCGTCAACCGCGCCTTCGAGCTGTCCCTCGAGGCCGGCCTGGAATTCGAGCGAAGGAACTTCTTCCTCCTCTTCGGCAGCGAGGACCAGCGCGAGGGGATGGCTGCCTTCCTCGAGAAGCGCACGCCCGACTTCAAGGGCCGCTGAGAGGGGCCGGTCAGCGCCCGGAACCCCGGCGCCGACTGGCGTCTTGGGAGTACCCTGAGCAGAGTCGACACGGCCGACGGCCGAGCGGGAGGCGGAGGAGCCGACGTGGCGGACGAGTGGACCGGGCTGGACCTGGCGGATGAGGCCCCAGGGGCCTTGCGCGATCATGCGCCGGACCCCCTCGCCGTACCCGATCCGGACGCTCCGGTGAGCGGCCATCATCCAGCGCCAGAATCGACCGGCGCGGCGGCCAGCGACGCTCCCGAGCACGACTGGTCGGCGGCGCGATCGCTCGTCTTTCCCATCCTGCGCCCGGTCGGCACGCTCGGCGCCGCGGCAGACACGCCGCTCGATGTCCTGCGCTCGAGCCCGACCGCGCACACGACACCCCTGGTGGCCGCGGGCCCGGCGGGACTGATGGTCTCGTTCACGCTGGCGGGCGGGGGATTCGACGTCCTGATCAACGGCGAACATCTGCTCTCGTGGGGCATCGACGCGTCAGAGCTGGCCGCCGCAGCCGGTGACAACCTGGCCGCCTGGTCCGCCGACGCACCCTGGACGAAGGAGGGCGCCGACGGTCGGCACCTGCTCAGCTCGGACACGGGCAGCGGCCATGATGCGGCTCGCATCCTGCTCGACGCCGCGCGCGCGCATATCGTCAAGGAGCTGACCGCCGTATCTCCCCCTGGCACGCGGCTCATGGTCGGGTTGCCCGATCGCGACATGCTCGTGGTCGGCACCCTGGCGCCGGACGACCCTGATTTCGGGCCGATGTTCCATGACTTCATCGTCGAGCACTCCGGCGGTGCCGACGAGCCCATCGAGCGGCAGGTCTTCGAGCTGGTCGGGGGCGACCTCGTCGTCTTCGCCGGCTGACATCGGTCAGGGCGGAGCGCGCGTCCGTGGCTGTCCTTCGCGTCGAGGATCACGACGCTGGCGTCCGTACGCTCACGCTTGACCGCCCAGACGCGCTGAATGCGCTCGACCGGGAGCTCAAGGATGTGCTCCTGGCCGCGCTCCGAGGTGCAGCCCGAGATCGGGCCGTGCGCGCCGTCGTGCTCACCGGCGCTGGCCGGGCCTTCTGTGCCGGTCAGGACCTGCGCGAGCGAGGAGATGGAGCCCCGAGCCTTGCGGGCGAGCTGCGCGAGCGGTACATCCCGATCGTGGAGGCCCTGCATCGGCTCGAGAAGCCCGTCGTGGCAGCCGTCAATGGGGTCGCCGCCGGAGCCGGCTTTTCGCTGGCGCTGGCATGCGACCTGCGCGTGATGTCGGAGACGGCGACCTTCATCTCCGCCTTCGGGCGCATCGGGCTCGTGCCGGACAGCGGGCTGTCCTGGTTCCTGCCGCGCCTTGTCGGTCCGGCAAGGGCCGCGGAGATCATCTTCACGACGGACCCTGTCGACGCCGTCACGGCCGAGCGGATCGGGCTCGTCGAGCGCGTCGTGCCGGCCGATGCCTGCCTCGCCGAGGCAGAGGCGCTGGCTGCTCGCCTTGCCACGGGCGCACCCCTCGCGATCGGCCTGGCCAAGCGATCGCTGGCCTTCTCGCTCGAACACGACCTCGCGGCCAGCCTCGCCTTCGAAGCTGAGCTCCAGGGCATCGCTGGCCGCTCCGCCGACCATGCGGAGGGCGTTGCGGCCTTCGCGGAGAAGCGCGCTCCAACGTTCACGGGCGAGTGATCGTCGGGGTCGTCGGCGCTGGCACCATGGGCGCCGGCATCGCCCAGGTCTGCCTCGTGGCAGGCCATGCGGTCCACGTATACGACGTCTCGCCGGACGCCGTCGCCAGCGGTCTGGCGCGCATCGAGTCTGGGCTCGGGCGCATGGTCGCCAAGGGCAGGCTCGAGCCAGACGCACACGAAGCCGCCAGCGGCCGACTGTCGTCCGTCAGCGACCTGGCCAAGGTGGCCGCCGGCGCCGACGTGGTCATCGAGGCAGCGGTCGAGGACCTGGAGGCCAAGCGCGCCATCTTCGCCGAGCTCGACCGCGCCGCCCCGCACGAGGCGCTCCTGGCGACCAACACCTCGGCCCTTTCGGTCACCGCGATCGCGGAAGCGGCGACACGCCCGGGGCGGGTGGTCGGGCTCCACTTCTTCAACCCGGCGCCGCTCATGCGGCTGGTCGAGGTCGTCGCAGGCGCACGGACGCACGGTGCAGCGGTCGATGACGCGATGTCGTTCGTCGAAGGCCTGGCCAAGGATCCGATCCCCTGTCGCGATGCCCCCGGCTTCATCGTCAACCGGGTCAACCGGCCGTTCACCCTCGAGGCGCTGCGGATGCTCGAGGCCGCCGAGGCCGGCATCACGGCCATCGACGCCGCGATGGTCGCCGGTGGCTATCCGATGGGCCCCTTCGCGCTCATCGACCTGGTCGGCATGGATATCAACCTCGCCGTCGCGAGGAGTCTGTTCGATGGCTTCGACGAGGCCGAGCGCTTCCGACCCTCGCCCATCCAGGAGCGCATGCTCGCAGCCGGGACGCTCGGTCGGAAGTCGGGCCTCGGCTTCTATCGATACGACGCGGTCGGTGGGTTCATCGGGCCGGCAGCGGAGTTCGAAGCACCGGCTCCGCAGGGCGCCGACGGTGCCCCAGCACCGACGCTTGACCCTGAAGCCATCCGCTCCCGCATCGAGCTGGCGATCATCAACGAGGCCTACCGCGCCGCCGGCGAAGGCGTCGCGTCACCACCGGACATCGACCTTGCCCTGGTGCTCGGGGCCGGCCATCCCGTCGGGCCCTTCGCTCGTGCCAGGGCGATCGGGCTCGGTACGGTGGTCGCCGGCCTGCGCGAGCTTGAGCGGCAGCACGGCGAGCGGTATCGCGTCGCACCGACGCTGTGGCAAGTCGCGTCGATCTGAGTACCGCGTCACCACACTTCCGCTTGGATCGCGCCGGTCGATCGATCCCGCCACCCGTCGCCTGGCTGGCAGCCGGTTTCGTACCCGTCATCGCCCTCGTCGCCTGGCGTCTTCTCCTGCCGCCGCCGGTGCCGACCGGAGACGTCTGCGGCGACGTTCTGACGCCCACGGTGTTGTGGCGGCTGGGGCTGGCCGCGACCGTGCTTGGCTGTGTGGCCGCGATGGCCGCCATCCTGCACGCGGACCGCGCCTCGCTCCTGCTGGAGTGGCCGTCGCGCCCGGTCATCGTCCTCTCGGTCGTCTTCGCCCTCGTCGTCGGCCCGTTGGCGCTCTGGCTCGGACCGACGCTCGCGCAGCCGTTCTTCGGCCCGGTCGGCTACGGGCTCGCACCGCAGGGTGCCGTGCTGGCCGCGTTCGTAGCCGCGCTGGTGGTCGCCCTGGCCAACGGCACGCTGGAAGAGCTGACGTTCCGCGGCGCCCTCATGGGCTGGGGGAGTCGGGCGCTCGGGCCGCTCGGCGCCAACGTGCTGCAATCGATCGTCTTCGGGGTGGTGCATGTCGGTGGCGACTTCACGGGCAATCCCGCGCCGGTCATGCTCGCCGTTGGCCTGGGTGGCTTCATCGCCGGCCTCATCGCGCAGCGGACACGTTCGCTGCTGCTACCGATCGCCGTCCATGCCGCCTTCGACCTGCCGCTCTACTACGCCTTCGCCTGCCGGATCGGGTGACCGCATGGCCCGGAGCGACGGGGCAGGAGCACCCGCGGCCTACAATCGCGACATGACTCGCGTGGGCTCCCGATGACCCGTCCACTTGATCGCCCGCTGCGCGAGGCCTGGATCGTGAGTGCCGTGCGCACGCCCATCGGCCGCTACGGCGGCGCCCTGCGGACGGTGCGGCCCGACGACCTGGCCGCGCTCGTCATCAAGGCGGCGGTCGCCAAGGCCGGCATCGACCCCGCGCACATCGAGGACATCATCCTCGGGTGCGCCAACCAGGCCGGCGAGGACAACCGCAACGTGGCACGCATGTCCGGACTGCTGGCCGGGTTGCCGGTCGAGGTCGCCGGCCAGACCGTCAACCGTCTGTGTGGTTCTGGCCTCCAGGCCATCAACGCGGCCGCCCACGCGATCATGGTCGGCGACGGCGACGTCTTCGTGGCCGGCGGCGTCGAGTCCATGACCCGGGCGCCGTACGTTCAGCTCAAGGCGGAAGGCACATTCGAGCGCGGCAACCGCGAGTTGGCAGACACGACCCTCGGCTGGCGCTTCACGAACCCGACGCTGGCCGAGATGCACTATCCGTACTCGATGGGCGAGACGGCCGAGAACGTGGCCGAGCGTTGGACCGTCAGTCGGGAGGAACAGGACGCCTTCGCGCTCCTCTCCCAGCAGCGAGCGGTGGCTGCCATCGAGTCGGGGCGCTTCGCCGATCAGCTCGTGCCGGTGAGCGTGCCGCAGCCCAAGGGCGAGCCGCTCGTCGTGGACCTTGACGAGCATCCGCGCGCGGACTCGTCCATCGAAGCGCTTGGTCGACTCAAGCCGGCCTTCAGGTCCGGGGGTTCGGTCACCGCCGGCAACGCATCGGGCATCAACGACGGCGCCGGAGCGTGCGTCCTAGTGGAGGCCAGCGTGGCTCGCGAGCTTGGCCTGAAACCCTTGGCGCGGATCATCTCGACCGCCGTCGCCGGCGTGGATCCCGCGATCATGGGCATCGGCCCCATCCCCGCCACGCGCAAGGCGCTGGAGCG
>JBEVDC010000163.1:0-13143 GCA_040514195.1 Candidatus Limnocylindrales bacterium
CCGTCCCCCCGCCCCCCCCGGCCGCGCCCCGGTCGGTTGTGGGGGGGGGGGCCCCCCCACGCCCGGTCTGGGGCGTCACTCCGACCTCGGCAGGAACGTTCCGCACCGGCCGCCATCAGGGAAGAGGTAGACGATCGAGATGCTCGCCTCCTGGCCGAAGAGCACGCTGCTCAGGCACTGGGCCTGCGTCTCGACCAGGTCCGGCCCGCGGAGCGTCGGGGAGTAGATGCCGAAGACCGCGCGCCAGCTCTTGGGTCGGGCGTGCAGGACGAAGCCCTCCTTCTCAGTGATGACCGTCTCCAGCGACTCCGACGTGCTGCCCAGGAAGGCGGGCGTCAGAGCCGCGATCCGGCGCGCGACCTCGAGGTCGGTCTCGCCGATCCGGTCCCCGACCCCGAGCTCGGCCGAGGCGGGTCGCTCGTCGCTGATGGCCGGCAGATCGCTCGTCGCCCCGGCCGATAGCTCGGAGACGACGACGCCGTGGACATCGACGAGCAGGCCACGATCGCCGACCTGCCAGACCAGGATCGGGACGCGCTCCTGGACCTCGACCACGAGGCGGTCAGGCAGGGCGACCCGCACCGACGCCGCGTCAGGCCGATCGGCGTCGATGGCTGGCAGAGCCAGGAGGTTGGCGGCCAGGCGGGAGGTGTCGAGCGTGAAGAGGTTCGGTCGCGCGTCACCATCGAGGCCGATGGCCGCCAGGACGGTCGCCTCGCCGGTGAAGTCGGCACCGCGCACCACGACGCCGTCGTCGCGCAGCCGGAACGCGGGCGACGCCGTCATGCCGTAGAGCGCCGCCGCAGAGGAGACCAGGACGAGCCCGGCCAGGACGCGACCGGCCACCGGACCTGCCGAGGCGCGCCGGACGAGCGGGGTCGGGCGACGTGCCCCGCGTCCGATCGTCGTCCGGGGCGCGTTGCCGCTCATCGCGACCGCCGGGTCATGCCCAGATCGCGGTCACGGCAGGTCCGCGCGGTGCAGGACCCGGTCCGGCCGACGCGCGGCACGCTCGACGGCCAGCCCCACGATGCGCTGGCAGATGCCGCCGAAGTCGTAGCCGCCCTGGCGGCAGAGGATCGGGAAGAGGCTGATGGGCGTGAAACCGGGGATGGTGTTGATCTCGGACAGGTAGATGCGACCGCCGTGCATCAGGAAGTCCACGCGTGCGAAGCCGGAGCCGCCGATGGCCACGAAGGCGGCCCGGGCGAGCTCCAGGAGACGGTCCCGGGGACCGGCCCCGAGGTCCGGCTGGTCGGTGGTGCGCGAGACGCCGGCTTCGTACTTGGCCGCGTAGTCGTAGAACTCGTGCCCCGGGAAGACCTCGCCAGGCCCGAACGCCTGACAGTCCGCGCCCTCGCCGACGACAGCCACCTCCAGCTCCCGCGCTCCGGCCAGGTACGCCTCCGCGAGGAGCAGGTCGTCATAGGCGAAGGCGCCGTCGATCGCGAACTCCAGCTCCGGCGGCTCATCCGGCCGGTGGACGACGGACATGCCGATGCTCGAGCCCAGGCGGGCGGGCTTGACCATCAGGCGCGGGTCCGGGAGCCGGTTGGCGAATGCCTCGAGGCGCCGGGCCGCCGCGGTCGGGTCGGCGAGATGCTCCGCCCGGGAGAGCACCTCGAAGGGCACGACCGGCATCTCCAGGGCGCGCGCCAGGCGCTTGAAGAGGACCTTGTCCATGCCCAGCGCGGAGGCGGCGACGCCCGAGCCTGTGTAGATGAGGCCGACCGACTCACACAGCGCCTGGACCGTGCCGTCCTCCCCGAACGGGCCGTGCAGTGCGATCCAGACGATCGGCCGCGGATCGCGGGCGGCCAGCGTCTCCAGGGCGCCGGCTGCGCTGAGGGGTCCCGTCGCCCCCAGGGCGGCTGGGTCGTCGAGATCGGTCCCCGTTAGCTCCTGTTGCAGGAGGCCGTCGGGCAGCTGCCACCACCGTCCGTCGAGGCCGATGAACCGGGCCTCGACCTCTGAGCCACCCGCCGCAAGGGCCGACGCGATGGCCCGTCCCGAGACGACCGACACGTCGTGTTCCGCGGATGGGCCACCGAGGAGAACGACGACCGGCGGGCGTGCGCCATGCGATCGGTCCAGGCCTGCCCCAGCCGGTCGCGCCCGCGCCGCGCTCACCCGGCGGGCTCCCAGCCCGACCAGTCGCCCGCGAAGACGACCTCGAACCGCAGCTCGACGCCGCTCTCGCGGCGGACGGCGGCACGTACCGACTCGGCCAATCGCCGGACGTCGCTGGCCGTTCCAGACCGGTCGTTGACGATGAAGTTGGCATGTTTCTCGGAGACCACCGCGCCACCGACCCGCTGCCCTTTGAGCCCCAGGCGGTCGATGAGCTCGCCGGCCGACGGGCCGTCGGCGGGATTGCGGAAGACGCTGCCGGCCGAGGGTTGGCCGAGCGGCTGGTGAGCCTGACGCCAGCGGCGGATGGCATCGAGTCGCTCCCCGATCACCTCCGGCTCGGTCGGCAGAAGGCGGAATCGACCCCAGGTCACGATGCGCGGCGCCTCGGGCGGGGCGGCCTTGAGGGCCGACTCGCGATAGGTGAGGCCGAGGTCGCCGCTCGCCACCACGGCCTCGGTGCCGTCGGCTCCGATGATCGAGGCTTCGACCAGGCAACCCGAGACCTCGGCCTCGTGGGCGCCCGCGTTGGCCCAGATGGCGCCGCCGACCGTGCCCGGGATGGCGAGCCCGAATTCGAGCCCGGAGAGGCCGGCCTCGCGCGCGACGGTCGCAGCCTTGGCCATCGGCAGGCCGGCCTCGGCGACCATCTCCTGGCCCTCGATGCGCACCCCCTGGGCCCGCACGAGGATGACCAGGCCACCGATGCCGGCGTCGCTGATGACCAGATCGGAACCGCGGCCGAGGAGGTAGACGGGCAGGTCACGCGTGCGGGCGAAGCGCACCAGGCCGCGCAGCTCGAAGAGGTTGTAGACCGTGGCGAAGAGATCTGCCGGACCGCCCACGCGCATGGTGGTGAAGCGCGCCAGCGGCTCGTGGCGCGAGGTCTTGACGCCGATCCGGCGCTGGATCTCCGTGCCGATGGCCTGGGCTTCGGCGTCAGGCAGGCGGGGGGCGACCCAGGTCGTAGTCACGGGCGCGCCCCGACGATGGTCGCCAAGACGTCGTGGGACGGCAGCGGCCGTCGGTCGGCGAGCGCCGACA
Source organism: Candidatus Limnocylindrales bacterium (assembly GCA_040514195.1). Lineage (GTDB taxonomy): Bacteria > Chloroflexota > Limnocylindria > Limnocylindrales > CSP1-4 > CSP1-4. The sequence goes on from JBEVDC010000163.1 coordinate 3,175, forward strand.
GGAGGACGGCGTTGGCCGCGGCCGCACCAGGATGACCGGCCGCACGGCTGGCGGCCGCCATCGACGTCAGGCGCTCGGGCTCGTCGAGCACGGCCGCTGCCGTCAGCAGCGCTGGCCCGTCGAAGTCGGCGTCCTCGATGACGATGGCCGCCCCGACGGCAGCCAGCGCCTCCGCATTGGCCCGCTGGTGCCCACCGGCATGCGGGTAGGGCACCACGATGAGCGGCCGGCCCAGCGTCGTGGCCTCGGCCAGCGTCGATGAGCCGGCTCGGCCGAGGATGAGGTCCGCAGCCACGAGCGCGTCGCCCATCTCGTCCCGCAGGAAGGGCACCGGTCGGTATCGTCGGCGCAGCTCGGACGGCAGGGCCTCGCGGCGTCGCAGGCTCGCTGCGTAGCCGTCATCACCGGTCACGTGCAGGACGCTCGTCCGCTCGACCAGCTCGGGCAGCGCGGCAGCGACGGCCTCGTCCAGCCGGCGGACGGCCTGGGAGCCGCCGAAGACGAGCAGTACGTTGCCCTCCACGGGCAGGCCCAGGCGTGCCCGCGAGGTGCCGGGTTCGAGGCCGGCGAACGAGCGCACCGGCGTGCCCGTGAGGTACGGTCGCCCGGGCAGGTCGGCCGCGGTCGGCGCGTAGCTGACGGCGATGACGGAGGCCAGGCGGGCCACGGCGCGCACGCTGCGGCCGGCCACCAGGTTGCCCTCCCAGAGCAGGCTCGGGATGCGCAGGACGCGGGCCGCGAGGAGGACCGGGATGGCCACGTAGCCACCGGTGGTGTAGATCGCCCGAGGCCGGAGTCGCGCCAGCAGCCAGACTGCCTGTGGCACCGACAGGAGCAGCCGGAGCGGATCGATGATGGTGTTCACGGAGCGGTCCACCGTACGCAACGAGCGCAACCAGAGGCGCTCGAGCGGGATGCCCGACGGGGGCACGAGGTGAGCTTCGAGACCGCGCCGACCGCCGACCCAGGTCGGCTCAACGTCCGCTCGCCGCTCGCGTAGCGACCGGACGACGGCCAGGGCCGGCAGGATGTGCCCGCCGGAACCACCGCCGGCGATGAGGATCCGCATCGTTCCAGGTGCCTCGGACGTGGGTCTCGCGGGATATCGAGAGGAGGATACCGACCGCAGCGAAGCTCACGATGAGCGATGACCCACCGTCGCTCACGAACGGCAGCGTGATGCCGGTGATGGGCAGCAGGTTGACGACGACGGCGATGTTGATGAACGCCTGGAAGGCCAGCCAGGCCGTGATGCCCACGGCCATCAAGCCGCCGAACGTATCGGGCGCACCAAGCGCGATCCGGATGCCTCGGTAGGCGACGATGACGAAGAGCGAGATGACGATGACGCCGCCCAGCAGTCCGAACTCTTCGCCGATGACGGCGAAGATGAAGTCGTTGGCTGCGTTGGGCAGGTAGAGGCCGCCGGCCGATCGACTCTGGCCGAGGCCCTCCCCCACCAGGCCGCCGAGCGCCAGCGCGAACAGGCCCTGGATGGTGTGGAAGCCCTTGCCCTGCGGATCGGTCCAGGGATCGAGGAACGTGGTCACTCGAGAGAGCTGGTATGGGTGGCTGAGGATGACGTAGCCGACGGCGGCGACGCCGGCCGGGATGAGCAGCAGGAACTGCCAGAGGTTGGCCCCGGCCACGAAGAAGATGGTGAAGGCCGTCAGCGTCAGGACCCCCGTCGTGCCCAGGTCTGGCTCCTTGAGCACGAGCAGGATGACCGGGCCGGCGATGAGCAGGAAGGGCAACGTCCCGGACACGACGCCGCTGATCCTCGTGCCGCGGGTGGCCATCCAGTGGGCGAGGTAGACGATGAGCGCGAGCTTGGCGAACTCGGCCGGGTGGATGGCCGGGAACGGTCCGACCTTGAGCCAGCGTGCCGACCCGCCGATGACGATGCCGACGTTGGGCACCAGGACGAGCACCAGGAGCCCTACCGCGATCACGAAGAGCGGCAGCGAGGCCAGGCGCCAGAAGCGGTAGTCGATGCGCATGGCGGCGACCATGGCGAGCACGCCCAGGAGCGCCCAGATGAGCTGGGGTCCCACGTCGGCGAAGCCGTCGTCACGCGTCACATAGGCGCGGATGCCCGAGGCGGAGTAGACCATCAAGATGCCGATCGCCGTCAGGGCCACGACCGACACCAGGAGCGGCTGGTCCGGCCCATGGCGCTCCCGCTCGAGCGTCGCCGTGAGCTTCCGACCACGTGCCTCGGGCCGGCCGGCGACGCGCGGCTTGGGCGCCTCTGCGGCGGGACGCCGCGCACGCGGCGCCGGAACGGCGATCGGCGGGTTCCTCACGGGCGGCTCCTTCGGTCGAGGACGGCCGCCACGGCAGCCTTGAAGGCCAGGCCGCGAGCCGCGTAGTCGGTGAACATGTCGAAGCTTGCGGCGGCCGGGCTGAGCAGGACGGTCGCCAGTGGCGCGGCATCGGTCGGACGACCGGCAGCGGGGGCGTCGAACACGCCGCTCGCCCGGGCTCCTTCATGGAGCGCCCTGCGAGCCAGGTCGTCGGCCCGCTCGACGGCGGCCTCAAGCGTCGGGGCCAGCTCCAGCTGCATCGCCCCGGCGGCCTCGAACGCGGTCCGGAAGGCGGGCGCCGACTCGCCGATCAGGACGACGGCCTCGGCGCGCTCGGCGACGACCCGAGCCAGCTCGTCGATGTCGAGGCCTTTCTCTCGGCCGCCGGCGATGAGCACGACCGGCGGCGCGAAGCTGCGCAGGGCGGCGATGACGGCCGCTGGCTGGGTGCCCTGGGAATCGTTGACGTAGCGGACGCCGTCGAGCTCGGCTACCAGCTCGAGCCGGTGCTCGACGCCGGCGAAGTGCGCCACGGCGTCCCGGATGCCGTCGGGAGCGATGCCGAAGAGGAGCCCGACCGTGACCGCCGCCAGGACGTTGCTGACGTTGTGCTCGCCGGGCAAGCGGATCGTGTCGAGCGGCAGGATCCGCCCGCGCGGGCCGGTCGCAGCGACGCCGTCGCCCGCCAGCTGCAGGCGGCGGACGCCGGCCGCCACGACCCAGCCATCCTCCACCCCGAGCCCGCCCGGCAGCGGACCGCCGCGCCGGTAGAGCGCCACGGGCGCCGTCGCTTGCTCGGCGTAGGCCGCGGTGACTGGATCCTCCGCGTTGAGCACGAGCGCGCCATCAGGATCCACGAGCTCGGCCAGACGGCGCTTGGCTGCCTGGTAGGCGGCCACGGACCCGTGTCGATCGAGGTGGTCTTCGGTCACGTGGGTGTAGACCGCGACATGCGTGCCGCGCGAGAGTGTCGGCAGCTGGAGCTCGCTCAGCTCGAGGACCACGAGGTCGGAGGCGGTCAGCTCTGGCAGGTGCTCGACCAGGGGCCGGCCGATGTTGCCGCCCAGAACCACGGGCCGCGACCCGGCTTCCAGCACGGCCGCCGCGAGCGAGGCCGTGGTCGTCTTGCCCTTGGTGCCGGTCACGCCGATGGTCACCGCCGGGCAGAGCCGCAGGAAGAGGTCCACCTCGCTGATGACCGGTGTCTGGCCCTCGGCCTCGACGGCGGCGAGCGCGGCGCGAAGTCGCGGTTCGGTCGTCGGGTACCGGCTGCTCACGCTGGGCGAGGTGAGGATCAGCGCCTGGTCAGCCAGCACGGCGGCCGGATCGATGCCCGGCCCGCACAGGAGCCGGATGTCCCGGCCCTCGAGTGCCGCTACCGACTCGGTCAGCTCCGTCGCCGAGCGGACGTCGTAGACCGTCACCCGGGCGCCGCGGTCCGACAGGAAGCGGGCTAGCGCGACACCCGACCGAGCGAAACCGAGGACCGCCACGGGGCGGCCCTGGAAGGCGTCGAGGGACAGCCAGCCGAGGTCGAGCGGCTCAACGGCGGCGGCCGTCATACGAGCTTGTCCACGGTGGCCAGGAAGAGAACGACGCCGAGCATCGCGGCCAGGATGGCCACGATCCAATAGCGCATCGTGATCTTCTCCTCATCCCAGCCGATGAGCTCGAAGTGATGGTGCAGCGGCGAAAAGCGGAAGAGGCGCTTGCCGCCGGTCAGTCGGAAGTAGCCGACCTGCAGGATGACCGACGCGGCCGAGGCCACGAAGACGATGCCGATGAGCGGGAGGATCAGGATCTGGCCGGCGATGAGCGCCGTCACGGCCAGGGTCGCGCCCAGAGCCAGCGATCCGGAGTCGCCCATGAAGATCTGGGCCGGGTGGACGTTGAACCAGAGGAAGCCCAGCAGCGCCCCGATGATGAGGGCGCACAGCACGGCCAGGTTGGGCTGGGCGAGCGGTACGTTGAGGGCGGCGATGATGAGGTAGGCGACGAAGGCGAAGATGAGCGTGCCGCCGGCCAGGCCATCAAGCCCATCGGTCAGGTTGACGCCGTTCGCGGCGGCGATGATGGCGAAGGCGGCGAAGACCACGTAGACGGCCGGCAGGATCGGCACCGCCCCGACGAACGGCACGGCCAGCTCGTCGATGGCGTAGGTCTGCTGGATCTGCCAGGCGGCAAATCCGGCCACGACGACCAGCCAGAGCATCTTCTGACGAGCGCGGATGCCCTCACCGGTGCGCGCGTTGAGGATGTCGTCGAGGGCGCCTAGGGATCCGACCAGGGCGATCGTCGCCAGCGGCGCGAAGGTCGAGGCGTCGACCAGGCCGAGGACGAGGGCGACCGCGATGACGACGACGATGATGAGCAGGCCGCCCATCGTCGGGGTGCCTTCCTTCGTGTAGTGCGCCTCGGGTCCATCGAGGCGGATGCGCTTGCCGAACCCGAGCCGCTTGAGGACAGCCAGGTACGGACGCATCAGCAGGACGACCAGGACGAACGCGAGCAGGATGCCCTGGACGACGAGGACGTTCACGTGCCCATCTCCAAGGCCGATCGGCCGAGCGACACGAGGGGCTCGATGAGCCGGTCCAGCTCGACCGCGCGCGAGCCCTTGACCAGGATCGTGTCGCCGACCCGAAGGCGCGGCCGAAGCAGGTCGAGCGCGGCCTCCGTATCGGATGCTTCGAGGACCTCGACCCCGGCGCGACCGCCGCGACGAGCGCCGTCCGCGATCAAGGCGCCACCGGCGCCGACGGCGATCAAGAGGTCCGCCACTTCGACGGCATGTCGCCCCACCCGCCGATGGCCCTCGGGACCGTTCGGGCCGAGCTCGAGCATCTCGCCAAGCACCGCTACCCGCCGTGCGGGCATCGACGCCAACACGTCGAGGACGGCGATCATCGACTCGGGGCTGGCGTTGTAGCTGTCGTCCAGGATGCGCCAGGCACCGGCCTCGACCATCGTCGTGCGGTGCGGTGCGCCGAAGCCTGCCGCTAGCGCCTCCCCGATGACGGCTGCCTCGAGTCCCGCCACGTGGCCGACAGCGGCCGCGGCGAGCGCGTTGTGGATGCCCAGCCGGCCCAACGCGGGCGTTTGGACTCGCGCTTCTCCCGTCGGTGTGCTGAGCAGGAAGCGCATACCCTGCGCGCCCAGAGAGATGGTCTCGGCCGCGGTCACGTCGGCATCCGGGGCGAAGCCGTAGGACAGCACACGCGCCCTCGTCCGCCCGGCCATCCGACGCACTGCGGGGTCGTCGGCGTTGAGGATCGCCGTGCCGTCCACCGGCAGCGCCTCGACCAGCCGTCCCTTCTCAAGCTCGATGGTGGCCAGCGAGCCGGCGCGCTCGAGGTGCACGCCGCTGACGGCCGTGACCACGCCGATGCTGGGCATGGCGATGGCCGCCAAGGCGGCGATGTCGCCGGCCACGTACATGCCCATCTCGACCACGACAGCCTCGTGCTCCGCGCCCAGCCGCAGCAGTGTCAGCGGCAGGCCGATCTCGTTGTTCTCATTGCCCTCGCTCTTGAGCGTCCGCAGTCTGGCCGCGAGGACGGTCGCAGCGGCCTCCTTGGTGGACGTCTTGGCGTAGGAGCCCGTGACGGCGACCATGAGCGGGGTGAATCGGTCGCGCCATGAAGCTGCCATGGCTCCGAGTGCCGCGATCCCGTCGTCGACCACGATCACGGCCACGTCACTGGTCGCAAGCGCCCCCGACTCGGTCGGCGTGGGTGCCCGGGTCACGATGACCGCGGCCGCGCCGGCCTGCGCGGCCTGAACGAGGAAGCGATGGCCGTCGGTCCGCGCACCGGCCAGGGCGATGAACGCCTGGTCGCGTCCCACGCGACGCGAGTCGACGGCCGCACCACGGATGAGCCGGGAAGACCCGCGAAGCAGCCGACCGCCGGCCACGGCCGCCAGCTCCTCAGCGCGGAAGCCATCGGTGCGGCGCTCTCCGTCGCCGTCAGCCCGGTCAGCCACGGCCGAGACCGGAGCCCAGCCGCCACTCATCCGTCGTGTCGGTCACGGTTTCGGATCTTTCGCGGCGGGATGCCCAGCGTCTCGACGACGTCGACGGCGATGCGCTGGAAGAGCTCATACGACGTGATCTTCAACTGCAGCACGCCCTGGGCGGCGACTCGCGGCTTGGCCTGACCGATACGCACGGCGATGACCGCCGCCGGCGTGTCCTTGGTCTGCCCGACATAGCCGACGAAGGTGAAGTTGAAGACGTTGTGCATCCACTTGCCGCGGCTCGAGTCCCAGATCTGCGCCGTGCCGGTCTTGCCCCCGACGACATATCCCGGGATCTCCGTCCCCTTGCGATACCACTTGACCTTGGTCACGACGTGGTTCATGAGGTCACGCAGTTCGGCGGAGAGCGCTGGTTCGAGGACCTGCTCGGACGGGATGGCTTCGACGGGCTGCCCGGCCAGATCTGCGACCAGACGCGGCCGCACGGACAGGCCGCCGTTGACCATGGTCGCGAACGATTGCGTCAGCTGGAGCAGGTTGACGGCCACGCCCTGGCCGAAGCTGCGGTTGGCGAGGTCGATGCCGGCCCACCGGCGCGTGGCCGGATCGACGACCAGGCCGCCGACCTCGCCCGAGGTCTCGACGCCGGTCTTGCGACCGATGCCCAGCCGATCCCACATGCCGTAGAGGCTCGCAGCGGCGGCGCGCACCGTCCTGCCCAGCATGCGTGCGGACCGGGCGGCGACGATGTTGCGGGAGTAGGCGATGCCGTCTTCGAAGCTGATGGGGCCCATCCCCAGGTGGTCGGAGTTGCTGACCTTCTCGTCACCGAAGTTGAGGGTCGGGGTGTCGTTGATGATCGTGGTCGGCCTGAGAGCGCCCGAATCGTAGGCCGCGGCGGCCACGAACATCTTCATCACCGAACCGGGCTCGTAGATCTCGCTGACGATGGGATCGATGAGGATCGACGGGTCCTCGTTGGCCGTTCGGCCGTAGTCATTGGCGTCGTAGCCGGGGACGCTCGCCCAGGCCAGGATCTCGCCGGTCATCGGATCCATGACGACTGCCGAGGCCATCTTGGCACGGTCGGCCACCCAGGCGGCGTAGAGCTCCTTTTCGAGCTGGAGCTGGAGGCCGGCATCGATGGTCAGGCGGATATCCGAGCCGGGCACCCCGGGATCGACCAGGCGCTCCGTGTCGGCGATGACCCGACCCGAGACGTCGCGCTGCGCGGTCAGCACCCGCGGCCGGCCGCCGAGCAGGTCCTGGAAGCGCTGCTCGATGCCGTACTGCCCCTCGCCCTCGCGGTTCGTGAACCCGAGCAGCCGACTGGCGAGGGTCGTATTCGGTGCACCGCCTTCGTTCGGGTAGGCGCGCACCGGCTGCGGCTCGAGCTCCAGCCACTCGAGGCCGGGCAGCCGATCGGGGTCCTCCACGGCCGCCCGGACGGCGTCGCTCTGCCGGCGCGTCAGGGCACGGAAGAGGACGGCGTACTCGCCGCCGCGCATGAGCGTCTGGTGAACCTCGTCCGACGCTTCGACGTCGAGCTCCAGGATCCTGGTCAGCTCGCGCGCCACCAGCTCCCGATCGTCGGGATCGATGCGCGCTGGGTAGGCGGCGAGCAGGTCCCGATAGGTGGTCGTGGCCAGCACGACGGTGCCGCTGCGGTCGAAGATGTCGCCGCGGACGGAGGGTTGGGTGACCGATCGCTCGAGCTGCGCCATGGCACCCGCACGCATGTCCGCCCCGCGCACCACCTGCCAGTAGGCAAGACGAAAGACGAGCATCCCTGCGACCAGCACAAAGCCGGTCAACAGGAAGATGAGACGCAGCCGCCGGTCGGTCCGACCCAACATCAGACGATCAACGCGCCGGCACGCGGAGGCTCGTGCCGAGGCGGTCGAAGCCCGCCTCCTGGGCGCCGTGGATGATGGCCGGCTCTGCACCCCAGCGCGCGATGTCGCCCTCGACCGAGAGGATGCGCTGCTCGATGTCGGCGCGCTCGGCAGCCAGGGCCTCGATGTCGAAGCGGGTCATGGCCGTGCCAAGGGTCTGGGTCAGGTAGAAGAGGCCGAGCAGGAAGGCGGCGATGATGGCGGCCAGGGCGATGCCCGTTCGATTGGTACGTCGTCCGGCTCGGTCGCGCGTTGCCGCCTTCCGCCGCGGCAGTAGCAGCGGCGCTCGCGTGGCACGGCGCGCGCCCGGGTAGACGGCCATCAACCCCGCCCCTCGAGGAAGCGCATGCGCGCCGAGAAGAGGTCGAAGATGGGCGGTGCGACATCGAAGATGGTGGCGTCGTCCGTGCCTTGGACGTCGTCCGCGTCCATGAGACGGCCGTTGTCGACGCGATCCTTGCGCTCGTGGAGCTCGTGCTGGCGCCGGCCGTACGTGCGTCGGCGACGGGATTGGTGGCGGCTCACGATCGATCCCTCCTCATGGGCTGCGATGGGACGTTGCGCGTGGCAGGCTTCCGTTGCGATGTGGTCGGTGGGCTGAGCGAGACGCATTGGATCGATGGCGCCCTCAGGCCGCGATACGCTCGGCGGCCCGGAGTCGAGCGCTCCGGGCACGGGGATTGCTGGCGACTTCCTCGTCGCTCGGAAAGCCCGGCGTCGGGCCGATGGAGCGCAGCCTGGGTGACCGGCCACAGACGCAGACCGGCACCTCCGGTGGACAGGTGCAGCCCCGTCGCTCGGCGGCCATGAAGCGCTTGACGATGCGGTCCTCGAGCGAGTGGTAGGCGAGGACGGCGAGCCTGCCGCCGGGTCGCAGCAGGTCCATGGCCGAGGCCAGAGCGGTGGGCAGGACCTCGAGCTCCCGATTGACCGCGATGCGCAGCGCCTGGAAGGTCCGCGTCGCGGGGTGCCTGCGACGCCGGCCGCCACGCGGCGTCGGGACCACGCGCCCGACCAGCGAAGCCAGGTCGCTCGCGGTGCGGATCGAGCCGCGAGGCCGTTGCTCCACGATGGCGCGGGCGATGCGTCGGGCGTGGGGCTCTTCGCCAAACGTCCGCAGGACGTGCACGATCCCTTGCTCGTCCAGGTCGGCCAGCAGCTCGGCCGCGGGTCGCCCGCGGTTCGCATCGAATCGCAGGTCGAGGGGCCCGCTCGAATGGAAGCTGAAGCCGCGTCCTTCGTCGCCCAGCTGGAAGGAGCTCAGGCCGAGGTCGAAGAGGATGCCGTCGACGGGTCGAAAGCCGGTCGCCTCGGCGACCTCCGCGATGGCCTCGAAGTTCGCCTGCCGAAGCGTCGCCCGCTGGCCGAAGGCCGCCAGTCGCTCCCCGCATCTGGCGATGGCCGCCTGATCGGCATCCAGACCGAGCAGGCGGCCATCAGGCGAGTTCGCCTCCAGGATCCGGACGGCGTGCCCTCCGCCGCCGATGGTGGCATCGATCAGGAGCTGGCCCGGGACCGGCGAGAGAGCCATCATGACCTCCTCCACCATCACGGGCCGATGCCCTTGCTCCAGTCCTGCCATCTCGGCGACGGATCCGTCCGGATCCTGAAGACGCGTGTGGTTCGCTAGATGCCGAGGCCCTGGAGGTGCTCAGCAAGGACATCGGGCGAGGTCATCGCCGCGCTGTAGGTGTCCCATGCGGCGGGAGCCCACAGCTCGATGTGATCGCGAGAGCCGACCACCACGGTCTCCCCTTCCAGGCCCGCCCAATCCCGGAGGCCGGGCGGCA
>JBEVDC010000233.1:0-4574 GCA_040514195.1 Candidatus Limnocylindrales bacterium
AAGGAGGACAACGTCAAGAGCGTCGTGGCAAAGGTCGCCGAGTTCGTCGAGGGTGATGCCGGCATCGTCTACGTCACCGACGCAACGGCATCCGATCAGATCCTGACCATCCCGATTCCGCCCGGCGCGAACGTGCCTGCGACCTATGACGGTGTCGTCGTCAAGGCTTCGGCGCATGCCGCGAAGGCGAGGTCCTTCCTCGATTGGCTGGCTGGGCCCGATGGCCAGGCGATCCTGGGCGAGCTCGGGTTCCTGCCGCCATCGTGATCGACGACGCTGCCAACTATCCGGCCGGGGGTCCCACGGCGGTCAGCCATTCGGCTCGAATGAGGATGCGCGACGCGGGCTGGGGTGAGCGCTCGGTCAACGCCCTGGCCGGGCTCTTTGCGCTCTTCTTGGGCCTTCCGATCCTGACGCTCGTGGTGCGGGCTCTCCTCGATGGCTCACTGCAGGTCGCCATCGCGACGCCCGCGGTCGTCGACGCGCTCTGGCTGAGCCTGGTCACGACGGCGATCAGCCTGGCCATCACGGTCACGCTCGGCCTGCCGCTCGCCTTCGTGCTTGCCCGGCGCAGCTTCCGCGGCAAGGGTTGGATCGAGGCCGTCGTCGACTTGCCCATCGTCTTGCCACCGGCCGTGGCAGGCCTCGCGCTGCTCCTCGTCTTCGGGCGCCGAGGGCTGCTCTCGGCACCGTTCGAGTTCCTCGGCATCTCGGTACCGTTCACGACGATCGCCGTGATCCTGGCCCAGACGTTCGTCTCGGCGCCATTCTTCATCCGCTCCGCACGTACCGGCATCGCCGGAGTGGATCGGGACTTCGAGGATGCCGCCAGGGTAGATGGGGCGTCGGAAGGCCAGCTATTCCGCTCCGTGACCGTGCCGCTGGCGGGTGCTGGCCTGGCGGCCGGCCTGGTCATGAGCTGGGCCCGGGCATTGGGCGAGTTCGGGGCCACGATCATGTTCGCCGGCAACGTGCAAGGTCGTACACAGACGTTGCCGCTCGTCGTATACAGCGAGTTCCAGGGCGGCGACATCGACGCTTCGGTCGCTGGTGCCGCGATCCTGGTGCTGGCGGCATTCGGGGTCTTGCTGGCGGTACGCGTCTTCCGCTGGGGCCGTGTGCTCGACGTGCGCGGCATCGCCTAGGACCGGGCGCCGCTCACCAAGGCAGCATCTGGCGCAGCGCGAACCACACGTTGGCCGGTCGCTCCGCGAGCCGGCGCATGTACCAGGGGTACCAGGCCGAGCCGTATGCGATGAGGGCGCGGACGTCATAGCCGGCCATGGCCAGGCGTCGTTGTTGGTCGACCCGGATGCCGTAGAGCATCTGGATCTCGATCTGGCCGGGCGCCAGGCCGATGGCCGCGCCGACGCGCGTCATGCGCTCGATGAGGTCGACGTCGTGGGTCGCCGCAACGAAGCGCGCCCGCTCGTCGCGGACGGCCTCGAGGAGCTGCGCCGAGAGGGCCAGGAAGGATCCATCGACCTCCGGTCGGGAGCGGTAGGCGATCGACTTCGGCTCGTCGTAGGCGCCCTTGACGAGGCGGATGGCGGGCTTGATGGGCAGCAGCCGCTTGATGTCCGCGGGGGTTCGATAAAGGTAAGCCTGGAGGCAGAGACCGACGTTCTCGTGTCCGGCACGAGCGCGCTCGTAGAAGGCGATGGTCGACTCTGCGTAGGCGCTGCCCTCCATGTCGATCCATGCCCAGCTGCCTCGCTCGTTGGCATGGCTCGCCAGCGCGTCGAACAGATCGAAGGCGGCCGACACGTCGAGGTCGAAGCCGAGCTGGGTGAGCTTGAGCGAGATCTCGACGTCGAGGCCCCGCGAGGCGACCTCATCGATGAGCGCGTGATAGGCGTCGGCCACCACCTGCGCCTCCGAGAGGTCGGTCACATTCTCGCCAAGGACCGTGAGGACGCCATCGATCCGCCACGCCTGATAGGTTGCCGCGGCCGCCAGGGCATCCTCAGCCGTCTCGCCGGGCATGAAGCGTCTCGTGGCTCGACGCACCCAGCGGAAACGTGGCAGGCGCTCCTTCAGCCACCGGTTGCGGGCAGCCCAGAGGAGGATCCTGCGCATCGTCTACGTGTACTTTTCATCGCTGTAGTCCCAGGCCCGCGTACGTTTGGCCACGACCCGGCAGAGCACGGGGTCTTCGTCGCCGATGTACGCGTCGGGCGGCCGGGTGGGATCGAATCTGGCGGCGATCCGGCGGGCGACGTCGCGGGCGCCTGCTGTCGACATCTCGACATGTCCGTCGACCTGTATCGCCGGATACGGCCAAAGGACGGCGGCCACGACGATGCTCACCCGAGGATCGTGTCGGAGCATTGTTATCTTGCGGTCTCCGCCGGGGATGTAGAACCAGAACGAGCCTTCGCGCCACTCCTGCCAGACCGGAGTCTGGAGGACGGTGCCGTCTGCCCGATAGAGCGCCAGAATGGCGTGCTGTGGCCGCGTCAACAGATCCCCCAGTGCCTCTGGTGGCAGGTTTCGCCGCATCGTCACGATGGTAGCGACCCGTCGGGATGCGTACGTGCCGTAGCGGCTCATCCGTGGTATGAAGGGGCCCATGACGCGCCGCATCCATGTCTTCGATGCCCCCGACCGATTCATCGCCGACGCCGTGGGCCAGCCGGGCGATCGGACCTTCTACATCCAGGCACGCGAAGGCGAACGCCGAGTGACGGTCGCGCTCGAGAAGGTCCAGGTCGCGTTGATGGCGCAACGCCTGGTCGAGCTCCTCGACGCCATCCGCGAGCGTGGTGTCGAGCTGCCACCGGCCGACTCCGGCCACGAGGACACCGCACCGCTCGACGAGCCTATCCAGGAGTCATTCCGCGTCGGCACGATCGCCATGGGCTGGGACGTCGGGCGCGGCCGGGCGATGATCGAGACGCGAGCCATCGTCGAGGACGACGAGGATCCACCCGAGGTCGAGGACGACGATCCGGACGGCCCGGACCTGGTGCGGGTCTTCCTCGAGGCGCCAGCGGTGTACGCATTCACACGTCGGGCGGCGCGGGCGGTCGCAGGCGGCCGGCCGCCGTGCCCCGTTTGCGGCGAACCCCTCGATCCGCAGGGCCACCTCTGTCCTCGACGTAACGGGTACGTGCACTGAGCGACGGTCCGAGCCACGAGCTGATCGCTCGAACCCTTCGCGATGGGGAGCTCGAGCTCGACGGCCGGCTCATCGATGCCTCCAATGCGTCGTTCGTCGGCGTCGCACGCCTGGATCCGGCCACGATCCGCTGCGTCTACAAGCCGATCGCCGGCGAGGCGCCGCTGTGGGACTTCCCGGACGGCACGCTGGCCCACCGCGAGGTGGCCGCCTATCTCGTCTCGGAAGCCGCTGGCTGGGCGGTGGTGCCGGTGACCGTGTTCCGCGACGAAGGTCCGTTCGGGGCAGGCATGGCCCAGGAGTGGATGGTGGTCGACGATACGTACGACCTTGTCGCCGCCCTTCAGGCCGGCACCCCGGCGCTCCGTCGCATCGCCCTTTTTGACGCGGTGGTCAACAACACCGACCGCAAGGGCGGTCACCTGCTGCCGCTCGCCGATGGGCGACTGCTGGGCGTCGATCACGGGGTCTGCTTCTCGATCGAACCCAAGCTTCGGACCATCCTCTGGGGCTGGCGCGGGACACTCCTCTCCGACGACGAGCTGGCTGAGCTCGAGGCGTTGCGAGTCGCCCTCAGAGGACCTTTGGCAAGCGCGCTGGGCGCGCATCTGGATGCGGACGAGATCGCAGCTACGACGGCGCGCGTCGAGGCGTTGCTCGCGGATCCGCACTTTCCGATGCCCAACCCGGACTGGCCCGCGGTGCCCTGGCCGCCTTTCTAAGCCTGCAGTGGCCTAGCAGCGGACCTGCTGGACGAGGCGAGCCGCTTCCTGCAGTGAAACCGAGCCAGATTCCCCAAGGTCGATCGCTCGTTGCAGCTCATCGAAGTCGGCGAACGGAAACGCTTCGGCGAAGCGCTCCGTGATCCTCGCCGCCCGACCGAAGTCCTCGATGGCACGGGCGTACTCAGCGTGGACCTCGGCGTAGCAGGCCTCGGCTGGGTGTCCAGCGAGCCAGTCCGCCTCCTCAGCCGACCACGCACCGAGCGCCGCTGCGTCCGTCCTGACGGTCTTGATGTCGAACGCCTGCGCGGATCGCCTGAGGGCCTGCAGGAGGTCGGCGCCCTCCTTGACCGCCGCGCTGACGTGCTGGCCGAACGCCGCCAGCGAGGTCGTCGACGGATCAGCCGGCGCCGACGTCGGCCGGCCGGTGGGCTCGGGCGTCAGCCCGGGCTCCGTCGCAGGCGCTGTGCCGACCGCAGATGTCGGCAGCGGCGCGAGGGTACCTGAGGGTGGCATGGATGCCGCGAGACCCGGGTCTGACGACGATCGGTCGCGCACCGCGAAGGCGGCCAGGGCTCCGAGCGAGGCGCCGGCGATGACGAACGCCACGACCCAGGTCCACCGCCGCCGCCCGCGAGCCATCTAGTCTCTGAGCTCTCGGGCGGCGTCGGCGAAGAGGCCGTTCAGGATCCGCGAGGTCGACGGGAAGGCGTGGATGGTCTCGGCCAGCA
>JBEVDC010000237.1:0-22154 GCA_040514195.1 Candidatus Limnocylindrales bacterium
GGGCCAGCATCGGCACCGCCGCCTTTCCGCAGGACGCCAAGGATGCCCGCGACCTGGTCTCGATCGCCGACACGGCTCTCTTCGTAGCCAAGCACTTCGGCAAGGGTCGGGCGGTCTCGGCGGGTGACCTGCCGACCCACGTGCGCGAGATGCGCACACGCCTCGAAGAGGTCGTCCGCGACGCGCAGCTGCGACGGGAGCTCGACCCGGGCGCCGCGATCGATCTCGTCGCCCTCGTCCGCCCGCTCCACGAGCTGCTCCGACCGCAGGCGCCGGCGCTGGCTCGCCAGAACGCCGAGATCTCCGAGCTCTGCCGGCGATTCTGGCCAGCCTTCGGGCTGGCGGCGGAGGCCGGCGACGCCGTCGTCGCGGCTGCCCTGATCATCGACATCGGCCGCCTCGCCGCCCTGTCGGGGGCGGAAGCGACCGGCGGCGCGATGACCGCCTCCCACCCCGTCATCGGCGCCAGCCTGCTCGAACCGTATCGCGAGCTCGACGCGGTCACCGACATCGTGCGCCATCACCACGAGCGCTGGGATGGCGGCGGCTATCCCGACGGCCTGCGCGGCGAGTCGATCTCGCCCGGCGCTCGTCTCTATGCCGCCGTCGATCGATATCACTGGCTCACGGAGGCCGAGCCGAACGCCGCGCGGCTGAGCCCGACCGAGGCCGTGGCCCAGCTCAGGCGGGAGGCAGGTGGTGCGCTGGCGCCTGACGCCGTCGAGGTCCTGGCTCGGATGCTGACGCAGGAAGCCGCAGCCTGATCCGGGCCCCAACAGGGCGTGGCGGTACCATCGAGGCGATGATCGAGACACTCCGCTCCATGCCGGGCGGCGTGCGCATCTTCATGGCCTATGCGTTCGTCGTGCTCGCCTTCATGGGCCTGACCTTGCCACTCGTCATCGATCAGGCTGTCGAAGCCCCGGTCACGGACATCGGGATCCTCTGGATGTTGCTGCTGGCCTACCTCATCTTCACCATGACCCTCGTCCTCCAGCGCAAGCAGGCGGCATACCTGCTGTCCCTCGGCCTGGCCAGCCTGACGATCCCGCTCATCGGCGTGCTCGGCCTCTATGCCGGGCTGCCGGGTGCGATCTTCGCCCTCGTCCTGGCGATCATCCTCTTCCGCGCCCTGCGTCGCCCGGCGTCGCGGAGCTGGTTCACCGAGCCGTAGCCGTAAGGCGGTCGTCGCCAACGACCAGTGGCGGGTCGCAGGCCCATCGCTGGTCGTCTTCACCAGGGCACGCTCCGGGGCAGGTCTGCGGTACCCTGTGCGCCGTCCCATCCGACCACCCGCTCTGGGCGCGCGACCATCCACGGTTCGCGACCTGCCGCGGTTCGCGACCGTCCGGTCGCTTCATGAGGTTCCCCGAGCACCGTGGCCAAACCGACCCGACGAGAGCGCGATCGACGCTCCACCGAGGCAGCCCAGGCTTCGTCATCGCTCAGCCCCGCCGGGACCCGGCGCGCCGGCAGACGCACCCGGCGCGTGACCCAGGACCAGCGTGGCTTCCTCGACCGATACGGCGGCCTGCTCCTGCTGGGATTCACCGTTCTTGGCGTGGCCGCCCTGCTGGCGGTCTTCGTGCAATCGTCCACCGCCACGACATTTACCTGCGACAGCCTGCTGACGCCCGGCCCTGTCGAATCGGCGCCTGGCGCGAACCCTTCGCCGACGCCCGGCTCGGCGAGCCCCGAGCCGACCGTCGCGCCCGGCGCCAGCCACACTCCCGAGCCGACGCCGGTGCCGTCACCGACGGCGCGCCTCGGCTTTCCGGTCTCCGACCTCGGCCGGGCACACGTGCGAGACACGGGTCAGGTCATCGACTACGCCTACTGCCCGCCGGCATCGGGCCAGCATTGGTCGATCGGCGGCGAGGCGCCGGCGCCGCGCGACTTCTACCGTCCCGAGGATACCGTCGCGCCACAGCAGTGGATTCACAACCTGGAGCACGGCTTCGTCATGGTGCTCTACAGCTGTGGTGCGGATGGCCAGAGCTGCCCGACAGAGGCAGAGTTCGTCGAGCTGCGGAAGGTCTACGACGAGACGCCGACGACCGATGGTGCGGTGGCCTGCGGGGTGCCGAACAAGGTCATCGTGGCCCGTTTCGACGACATGACGACGAAGTTCGCCTATGTCTCGTGGGATCGGGAGCTGCTCGTCGACGAGGTCGACTCGCAGCAGGGCATCACCTTCGCCGAGCAATGGACCGATCCACCGTCCGCGCCCGAACGCGGCCTCTGTTTCCGCTGATCGAGCCATGACGACCACCGTTCCTCGCGGCTGACGATGGCCGAGGGCGTGCTGGCGAGCGGGGTCGAGCCGGCGGCGCTGCCGCGCACGATGCGCGCGCTGATCAAGGCCTCCCCAGCGCCCGGCGTCGACCTCCTTGACACCCCGGTGCCGGTGCCCGGGCCCGGTGAAGTACTCGTCCGCGTCCTGGCTGCCAGCGTCTGCGGCACGGACGTGCACATCGAGCGCTGGGACGCCTGGGCGCAGGAGCACGTCCGACCGCCGATGATCTTCGGGCACGAGATGGCCGGCATCGTCGTTGCCCACGGCCCGGGCACCGGCCGGATCGCACTCGGCGAGCTGGTCGCCGCCGAGACGCACCTCGTGGACTGGACCTGCTATCAATGCCGGACCGGGCGCGCACACGTCTGCCAACACCTGCGCATCCTTGGCGTCCACGCACCTGGCACCTTCGCCGAGTACGCCACGATCCCGGAGACGAACGCCTGGGTCAGTGAGGGCCTGACGCCCGAGGTGGCCGCCCTCCAGGAGCCGATGGGCAACGCGGTCCACGCGACCTTCGTCGAGGAGATCGCCGGTCAGAGTGTCGCCATCACCGGCTGCGGGCCGATCGGCCTGATGGCGGTGGCCATCGCTCGTATCGCCGGCGCCCGGCACGTCTTCGCCACCGACCTCATGCCCGAGCGCCTCGCGATGGCGCTCCGGATGGGGGCCGACCAGGTCATCGACGCGCGCGACGACGTTGCCGGGCGTCTCCGCGCGCTGACCGACGGCGATGGCGTGGACGTCGTCCTCGAGATGTCCGGTGCCGAGGCCGCGCTCCACCAGGGTCTCGCGGCGCTGACGAACGGCGGCCGGATCTCATTGCTCGGGACACACGCTCGGCCGGCGACGCTGGAGCTCTCAGAAGAGATCATCTTCAAGGGCATCCGCGTGTACGGCATCACCGGCCGGCGCATGTTCGAGACCTGGTACCGCACGACCGCATTGCTCGAACAGGGCCTCGACCTCTCGCCCATCATCACCCATCGGCTGCCCCTGGCCGAGTATCGGCAGGCCTTCGACCTCGTTGCCGCCGGGCATGCCGGCAAGGTCGTGCTGTTGCCGCAGGAGGGTTGAACCGTGGCCGAACGACCCGATCCCCTGGCCTACCTGGACGCCGAGATCGAGGAGCTCAAGGGCCAGGCGCTCTATCGGCCGCTGCGCATCATGTCAGGCCCACAGACGCCACGGACGACGATGGACGGGCGCCCGGTGATCAGCCTGTCGTCCAACAACTACCTCGGCCTGGCGACGCATCCCCGCCTGATCGAGGCAGCCCTTGCGGCCGTGCGCGACCTGGGCGTCGGCTCAGGCGCCGTGCGCACCATCGCGGGAACCATGGAGTTGCACGAGGAGCTCGAGCGACGCCTGGCCGACTTCAAGCACGTCGAGGCGACGCTCACGTTCCAGTCGGGATTCACGTCCAACTCAGGGGTCATCCCGACCATCACCGGCGAGCACGACCTGATCGTCAGCGACGAGCTCAATCACGCTTCGATCATCGACGGCGTGCGACTCTCGAAGGCCTCGCGCGCCGTCTTCCCGCATCGCGACGTCGACGGCCTCGAGCGCGTCTTGCGCGAGGCACGCGCGACCGGCGGCCCGAAGGGCGCCTACCAGCACATCCTGGTCATCACGGATGGCGTCTTCAGCATGGATGGCGACATCGCCCCGTTGCCGGACATCTGCGACGCCGCCACACGCTATGGGGCCGCGGTCATGATCGACGACGCCCATGCCTCGGGCGTCCTTGGCCGCAACGGGCGCGGCACGGTCGATCACTTCGACCTCCATGGCCGCGTGGACATCCAGGTCGGCACGCTCTCCAAGGCGGTCGGCGTGCTTGGTGGCTACGTCGCCGGACGCCAGCACCTGCGCGACTACCTCGTCCAGCGCGCGCGACCGTTCCTCTTCTCGACGTCCAACCCACCCGCCGTGGTGGCCGCCTGCCTGGCCGCGCTGGACGTCCTGGAGGCCGAGCCGGAGCGCATCGAGCGACTCTGGACGAACACACGCTTCATCAAAGCCGGCCTGGCCGCCCTAGGCTTCGATACCGGCGTCTCGGAGACGCCCATCACGCCGGTCATCGTCGGCGCATCGGAGAACGCCGGCCGGCTCAGCCAGCGCCTGCTCGAGCTCGGGGTCTTCGCCCAAGCGGTCGTCTTCCCGACAGTCGCCCTGGACCGGGCACGTATCCGGACGATCGTCACCAGCGAGCACAGCCGCGACGAGCTGCAGGTCTGCCTCGACGCCTTCGCCAGCGCGGGACGGGAGTTGCGGCTCATCTGATGGCCCGCTGGGTCTGCCTCGACGTCGGCGAGACGCTCATCGACGAGACGCGCGTCTGGTCGACGTGGGCGGACCTGCTGGGCATCTCGCGGCTGACCTTCATGGCCGCCCTCGGGGCGGCCATCGAGCGCGGTCGCGACTACGGCCACGTCTTCGACATCGTCGGGGCGCCCGACTGGCGCCGGCGGCTGGGGGAGGTCGAACGGCTCTATGACGGCTTTCGCTCCGAGGACCTCTACCCCGACGCGCTGCCGGCCATGGCGCTCCTGCGCCAACAAGGGCTCCGGCTGGCCGTGGTCGCCAACCAACCAGCCTCGCGGACGGCCGAGCTCCGTGCGCTCGGCGTGGAGGCGGAGGTCATGGCCATGAGCGGCGAGCTCGGCGTCGCCAAGCCGGACGCCGCGTTCTTCGGTCGCACGCTGGCACTGCTCGGCTCGCCTGACCCAGCGGACGTGGCCTACGTCGGGGACCGCATCGACAACGACGTCGTGCCGGCCGCCGCGGCCGGCATGCGAGCCATCTGGATCCGGCGCGGGCCGTGGGGCGTGATCCCAGTCAAGGAGCCGACCGAGGCCGCTCTCGTGGTCACCAGCCTGCTCGAGCTGGCCGACCGGATCGGCGCCTGCTGGGCGGGGCGAGCGGGTGCCGGACGCTCTGGACTGTCGTCCAGCTGACAATCGGCATGTCGTACGCTGACCGGCACCATGCCTGAACTGCGCCTGACGGTGGTCGGTCCGGGGCCCGCCTACACGCGTCGTCGCGGCCGCACGTCGTCGTGCTATGTGGTCGAGGGCGGCGGCACGAGGATCGTGCTGGACATCGGCCACGGGTCGTTCGCCTCGCTCGGCGCGCGATGGGATCCCCGCTCCATCGATGGCATCTTCATCAGCCACCTGCATGCTGACCACCACATCGACCTCGTCGCGATGCGCCACTACCTGAAGTACGCGCAGGCGACGGAGGGAAGCGTGCCGCTCATCGCCCCGGCTGGCATCCGGGCGCGGTACGACGTGCTCAACGGCATCGCCGGCTTCCTCGACCCGCTGCCCGGACCGGAACTGACCGCGGGGGTCCATAGCGTCGGATCGCTGAGCGTCGAGGCGCGGCGGGTGACCCACACGGACGACTCGTACGCCTTCCGCGTCGCGCTCCAGGGCGACGGCCCAGCCCTCGTCTATTCGGGCGACTGCGGTCGCCCCGAGGACCTCCTGGCCATGGTGCGAGCGGGCGACACGCTGCTATCGGAGGCCGCTTGGGGGGCCATCGAGCCTGTCGAAGCGGCCTGGCACTTGACCGCCGCACAGGCGGCCGGCGTCGCCCGCGCCGGCGGCGTCCGGCGTCTGATCCTGACCCACGTCCTCGACGAGGGACGACCTCAGACGACGTTGCGCATCGCGCGGCGAGCGTTCGACGGTCCGACCGACCTGGCCGCGCCAGGCATGGAGGTCGTGGTCAACGACTGAGCGGCGCTGCCACGAACGAGGGCGCGGGCCTCATCGGCCCGCGCCCTCGCAGGTGACCTGGGTTCTGCCGGGTCAGGCCCGGCGATCGATCAGCGTGAGTGCTTGGATAGCGGGTCGAGGACGACCAGGCCGGCTGCGCCGACGGCGATGAGGATCAGGAGCAGCGCGATCGGCGAGCCACCCGTCCCTTCCGATGGGTCGGTCGATGTGCTCGGCAGGGTCGGCGTCGGCGAAGCCGGTGCTTCGGAGCCCGTCACAGGCAGCGATGGCGTCGGTGTGGCGCCAGGCAGCGTCGGACTCGGCGAGGGGCTCGGGCTCGGCGACGGGCTCGGGCTCGGCGACGGGCTCGGGCTCGGCGATGGCGTCGGTTCGACACCCTCGACGCGATAGTTGTCGTTCTTGCTCGCCTCATCGACGTCGACGGTGTACTCACCGTCGTCGCCTGGAAGGACGGTGTAGGCCGCGACACAGAAGTAGCCGTCCGCGTCGGTCAGAACGTCGCCTGAGGCGACGACGATGTTCGGATCGGAGCTGGCGCCGCCGGGCTGGCCCGTGATGCTCCAACCGAGCGTGACGTTCGGATCGAAGCCGTCGCCGCGGATGTGGACGGTCTGGCCGACAGCGTAGTGGTTGGCATCCTGCGCTGCGGGGTCATTGCAGGTCTCCTGCGTCGTCCAGATCGCGCCGGCGTTGGCTGCGGATACGAGGGACGCCCCCATCAGGGCATAGCCGGCGATCGCTGTCGTGGCAAGCACCGCCAGGCGGCGTGCCCATATGGACCTGGGCACTCGAGTCGGCCCCAAAATGCTTCGCGCGATCATCGATGTGACTCCCGAGATAGATCGTTTCGTGGGATAGCTCCACGACCGTCGCGGCGGGCGGCGGAGCCGTAGTGTGCGCGAATGCATAGGACTCGTCTAGTACCTTCGGACGGTAATTACAAATGCGTAACCGCCCTAACCGCACAGGACCGCACAACGGGGCTCAAGTCCTGTCGACAGCCGGCACCACACCTCCCATGAGTCACCCGTACCATCGTCTCCCGCCCCGGGCGGTCGCGGTTGTTTTGGGCCCTCTCCGCTGCCGCCCGTGGTGACCTGCGGCTACCTGGTAGCCCTGATCCTTGGCTTTGTCGCCCACTTCCCGTTCCCAGCTACCCTGAACCGGACCACGAATCGGTGAAGGCGAGCCAGATGGCTCGCCTTCACCCGGGTCTCGGGAACCCCAGGGTTTGGTGGGCACCCGACCGTCGGGCCCTCGCGGGGTGGTCAGAGGCGCCGGTCTACGCCTCTTGCGCTACCGCGAGTTGCGATCTCGCATCCGACGGCGGGCCGGGGCCGGAGCCAGGAGGCCGATGCCGCCCAGGATGCCGACAGCGAGGAGGAGGATCAGCGCCAGGCCGGAGCCGCCGCTGGTGCCGCCGCCGGTGCCGGACATGTCCGTGCTTGGCAGGGTTGGGGTCGGGGAGGCGAGGCTCGGCGGCGGGTTGACACCGACCGTGGCGTCGTCGTCGTCGGGCGGTGTCTCGTCGGAGACGATGGTCGCCACATTACGGATGGGTTGAGGCTGGTCGTCAGCCGTGGCGAGGACGGTGACCTGGTAGGTCACGCTGCCGCTCTCGGTGAGCGTGCCCAGGTTCCAGGTGACCGTGCCACCGAAGCCGGAGCCGTCACCGCCGACGAGGATGCCGCCGTCGGACGCGCTGTTCGGCACGTACTTCAGGCCGAGCTTGACAGGGTCGGTGATGACGGCGTCCGTAACTGGGCCGTCCGTCAAGGTGTACGTCAAGGTGTAGGTCAGCGTGTCGCCGATCTTGGCCAGCGGGCCAAGGGCTGGATCGCTGCCGCCCGTGTTGCCGGCCGTCAGATCCTTGACGATCGTGAGCGCCGGAACGCGGATGGTGATGTCGTCTTCGTCGCAGCTTTCCAGCTCGGCGACGCAGACCCTAGCGATGTTCTTCTGCGGGCCATTGGGGGCATCCGCATCGATGGTCACGTCGTATTCCAGGACGGCGACGCCGTCCAGGCTGTCGAAGTGCCAGAGGATGGTGGCCACGCCCTCGACGATGTTCGTCGCCGCAGGCGTGGAGGTGGCCGAGTCGTCGACGAGCGTCTGGCCCGCCGGCAGTGTGTCGGTGATGTCGACGTCGGTGAAGGGACCGTCGGTCACGGTGACCGTGATGGTGTAGTGGACTTCCTGGCCGCGACCGACCACGAGGTCCTCTTCACTGACCTCCTTGAGGATATTCAGCCCCGGGACACGGACGACGTCGTCGGCCGGGTCGCACGACACTTCGAAGCCATTGAAGGCCGGCACACAGGCCTCAGCCTCGTTCTCGAGCAGGCCGCTCTCGGCGACGACCGTCACCTGGTAGGTGAGGTCCTTCTCGCCGTCAGCGACGTTGATCAGGTTCCAGGTGATGGTGCCGCCGTTGCCCGAACCGTCGGCGCCGCTCAGGGTGCCGCCGTCGCTGGCGCTGTCCGCCATGTACTTGACACCGGCGGGCAGGTCGTCGGTGACGACAAGGTCCGTCGGGCCGTCCGTGACGGTGAGGGTGAGGGTGTACGTCACGACCTGGCCGGGGAAGACGAGATCGTCCGCGTCATCCTCGTCCTTGTCGATCACCACCGCCGGGTGACGGAGGTGGACGTCAGCGTCGTCGGTCTCGTCGACGCGGTCGCCCAGTACTGGTTGGCCGCTGGCGGTGGCCACGTTGTGCACGTCGGCACCGTCCGCGGCGATGGTCAGCGTCGTGGAGCACTGGAAGATCCAGCTCTCGCCTGGCACAAGCTTGCCGTCGGCGACCGTGTCACCGGAGACGAATGTGACCGGCGAGCAGAGGTCGTCGCTGACCTGGACAGCCGTGAGGCCATCGGGGTCGAGGGTCGTGACGACGTACTTGTAGACGACCGTCGAGCCGTCGAGGGTCGTGTAGATGGCGCCATCGAGCGCCTGCGACTCGAGCGTTGCGCCGGCCGTCTTGACGATGTCGATGTCGGGGTTGACGACGTGGACGGTACCGGCCTCGTCCTCGTTCGCCGCCGGCGCGGGAGCGCCGAGCGAGTCGGTGCCGACGCCGAGGCCATTCCAGACCACATCAGCGGTCGCGCCGGTCACGGTGCACGTGAAGTCGACCGCCTCGCCCGCAGCGAGCGAACCGCTGAAAGCGCCACCGCCGACCTTGGTCGCGGACGCGATCCAATCCGGGCAGTCGCTGTTGGCGTCCAGGTTGATGACGTCGACGCCGGTCAGGGTGTCGTCGCCGGTGTTGGTCTCACGGACGGTGATGACCGTCGTTCCGCCCTCGAGGATGGGATCCGGGACCTCGCTGACGAGCGTCAGCGTCGTTGCCGGCTTGATGACCACGATGGCGCCTTCCTGGTGCTCGCCTGCCGAAGGGGCCGGCGTGTCCAGGGAGTCGGTGCCCTTGCCGTCCGCGCTCCAGGTGACGTCAGTGCCGTCGGCGGGGGCGTTGAACGAGCATGTGAAGTCGACGGATTCGCCAGGCCCGAGGGCGCCGATGAAGATGCCATCGCCGTCGTTCTTGTCGTCTGCCGCCGTCCAGGTGGCGCAGGCGCCGCCGCCGTCCACGTGGACGGCGCTCAGCGCGTCGTCACCCGTGTTGGCCTCGGTCACGACGATCGTGACCGCGTCGCCGGCGTGGACCTTGGCAGGCGCATTGGTCTTGATGGACAGTGCGGTGGCCGGCCGGATGACCTCGATGTCGCCGCTCCGGCGCTCGTTGGCGTCGGGTGCGGCAGCGTTGAGGCTGTCGAGACCCGTGCCCAGCGCGCTCCAGTGGACATCGGTGCCGTCTGCCGGCGCTGTGAATGTGCAAGAGAAGTTGACCGAGGCACCGGCAGCAAGCGTGCCGCTGAAGCCGCCAGCCGGGGTCCATGTCGAGCAGATGCCGCCCTCGCTGACGACGCTCACGCCGTGCAGCGGGCCGTCACCCGTGTTCTTCTCGTTGACAGTGATGGTCACGCCGTCGCCGGCGTGGACCGTGGCCGGGACCGTGCCGACGAGCGTCAGCTCGGTGGCCGGCTTGACCACGTCGACGTCACCATCGACGTGCTCGCCAGCGGCCGGGACCGGATCGCCGAGGGCGTCCGTGCCGTGGCCGTCAGCCTCCCACGTGAAGTCGTTGGCTGGAGCGTTGAAGGTGCAGCTGAACTGGACCGAGGCACCCGCGGCGAGAGAGCCGCTGAAGCCGCCGGCCGCCGTCCAGCTGGCGCATGAGTTGACGCCGGTCACGGTCACGTTCGAGATCGTTCCCTCGCCGTCGTTCTTCTCGTTGACGATGACGGTGATCGAGTCACCGGCGTGAACCTGGGCAGGGGCGGCCTGAACGATGGTCAGCTTGGTGGCCGGTTCGAGGACGTTGTAGGAGCCCGACTGGGTCTCGTTGGTCAGCGGGGCCGGGTTGTCGAGCTCGTCCCGCCCATGGCCGGTCGCGGTCCAGGCGATGTCGCTGCCCGCAGGGACCTGGAACGCGCACTCGAAGATCTGGTCTTCTCCTGGGTCGAGCGTGATGGGCGCGCTCGCGCCCACCGGCGTCCAGTTGGCGCACGAATCCGTGCCCGTGACGTGGACGTTGGTCAGGATCGACTCACCAGTGTTCTTCTCACGAACACGCAGGGTGATGGTGTCGCCGACAGCCACGAAGCTGCCGTCGCTCGGGAGGTACTGGACCTTGGTCAGCTCGGTCGCCGCGACCTTGGGCGGATCGACGAACGTGAAGGTCACGGTCCCGTTGGGATCGAGCTCCAGTGTCTGGCAGGGGTCGGCAGGCAGCTTGTAGCCCGCCGGCGCCTTCGTCTCGCAGACCTCGTAGGTACCGGGCTTGGCGGGGTTGATGCCGATCTCACCGTCGGTGCCGTCGTTGTCGTTGGCGTCGTCATCGGTGATCGTCAGCGTGCCCTGGCCGCCTGGGATCGGGTTGGGATCGACGGTGAACTCGGCGCCGCCGAGGCGCCCGCCCTGCGGGTCGTTCTTGATGATGCGCAGGCGGCCACAGTTGTTGAGATCGATCGGGAAGGGCTCGATGCGATCCTTGAGCTGCGAGCTGCTGATGTCGCCGCCGGCACGGGTCCGGATGCTGCCCGACGAGATGCCTGGGCATGACGGGTTGATGCCCAATGCGCCGAGGTCGATGGCCGCCTCGGCGAACTCGAACTCCTCGATGGGGTAGCCGAAGCCCTGGTCGGGCAGTGCCACGAAGTTGGTGGCGCTGTGGACGGCCGCCGTGGCTGTGATGTCCGCGACGGAGACCTCTTCGCCGTTGCCGCAGTTGTTGACGTCAGTGACCCGGTAGATCGTCACCTCGGGATTCGAGCCGCCGTTGGAGTACTCGAGCGAGATGATCAGGTCGCCGACGCTGCGATCCGGCCGGGCGGCGCCGCCGGTGAAGACCTTGAAGGGATTGCGGTTGAGCTCGAAGTCGACGTGCGTGTCGCCGTTGTGGATGGTGCGCTCGGCGCCCATGAAGAAGTAGGCCTTGTTGTTCACGAACTTGGCATAAGCCATCACATGGCCCAGGTCATCCTTGCCCGTGACGGGGCCGCTGTCGTTGCCCCAGGTACATGTATCGAGCTCCTTGGCGCCGCCGATGTACTGCGAGTCGCTGCCGGAGTTCAGGGGGTCGGCGATGATCACCGAGTGGGGTGGATCGTCGGGATCGACGACGCCGCCGTCGCCGTTGGCGTCGTCGAGCCAGTCATCCCCGTTCGACAGGTTGTCGATGAGGGCGGCAGGGATGGCGCCGGGGTTCGACGCCCCGTCGGCCGCGATGAGATTGCCATCGACTTCGAAGCCAGCCAGGGTGCCTGCCTTCAGGCCGCTGGCTGCGAGCGCCATGCCGGGACGCGAGAGGGCGACCCCGTACTGGAGGAGGATGCCCATCACGAAGAGGGCGATCCAGAGGAAGACCCAAGTGCGACTCCGACGAGTCGGGAGCACGGCGCGCGAGATCATTCGATGTTCCCTCCAGGGTCCCGAGTTCCTGTTTCGGGTGGTGCTGTGGCTCCTTGGCCGATGGTGGGGACGGCGAAGCCGTCGAGTCGTATGGCGGGTCATGTGACGCCGCTCGATCTCGACGGTACGTGCTGCCGGCGGCCGAAGGTACTCCCCACTATCCGCACGCAACCGGGCGGTTCCGAAGCGAACCGCACAAGACCGGACCACGGCCGACGAGCGTTTCCGGTGACGCCCGGCACCGGAGTCATGGGACCTTCGACGGCCCCTTGCGCGACCCGCCGACTGCGTCACGGTCCGTTAGGCTTCGCGCGCCACCGATGAGGAGTCGCGACCCGTGACCCAGTCCGTCCAGACGCCGATCCGCAGCCGCGTCCTGGCGTTGGTGTCCGCTGCCTGGGCCGGTGCCGTCGAGCGGGGCGAGCTGCCGGCGCTGCCAGAGGATGCCGCGACGCCGGCCATCGAGATCCAGCACCCCAGCCATCCGGAGCACGGCGACCTCGCGCTCAACCTGGCCCTCAAGCTGGCGCAACCCCTTCGACGCGCGCCGCTGACCATCGCCGAGTCGCTCGCCGACGCCGTCAGGACCACGGACGGCGGTGACGTCCTGTCTGCCGTCGACGTCGCCGCACCAGGATTCATCAACCTGCGCCTGGCGCCCGGCTTCGTCGCGAACGGGCTCGATCAGGCCCGGGCTGCCGGCAGCGCATTCGGGCACGTCACAGCCGGCCGGCCCCGCCACGTCAACGTCGAGTTCGTCTCGGCCAACCCGACCGGGCCCCTCCATATCGGCAACGCCCGCGGCGCCTTCGTCGGTGACCTGCTCTGCCGCGTCCTCGAGGGCGCCGGGCACCAGGTCACGCGCGAGTACTACTTCAACGACTTCGGCGTCCAAGTGCGCCTGCTCGGCGCATCGGTCCGGGCGCTCCGAGCTGGCCTGTCAATGCCAGAGGAAGCCTATCGCGGCGAATACGTGTCACGCCTGGCGGCCGAGCTGCCCGACGAGGTCTGGGCACGAGCCATGGAGACGGGAGCCGATGCCGACGCGATCATCGGTGCCTGGGCTTCAGAGCGCGTACGGGCCGGCATCGAGGCGTCCCTGGCGCACCTCGGTGTCCGCTTCGATGTCTGGAGGACGGAGAGCTCGCTCCACGATGAGGGTTGGGTGGAACGCGCCGTCGAGCGACTTCGCGCCAGCGGGCTGGTCTACGAGGAAGGCGGCGCGACCTGGTTCCGCTCGACGGCCTTCGGCGACGATAAGGACCGCGTCATCCGGAAGTCGGACGGGTCGGCGACGTACTTCGCAGCCGATATCGGGTACGTCGTCGAGAAGTTCAGCCGTGGCTTCGACGACCTCGTCTATGTCTGGGGCGCCGACCACCATGGCACCGTGGCCAGGGTGCGCAATGCCGCCGAGGCTATGGGCTTCGACCGCCAGGCCGTCCAGATGTTGCTCATCGCGTGGGTCCGCTTCGTGCGCGACGGGCAGGAGATCTCGATGTCCAAGCGCGCCGGCGAGTTCATCACGCTCGACGAGCTGCTGGCCGAGATCGGCGTCGATGCGGCGCGCTGGTACTTCGCCGCCCGCGGCCACACGGTCGGCATCGACTTCGACATCGAGCTGGCCAAGAAGCAGTCGGCGGAGAACCCCGTCTACTACGTCCAGTACGCCCACGCCCGGATCGCCTCGCTCTTGCGCAAAGCAGCTGAGGCCGGTCTCGAGCCGGCGGCGTCACTGGCCGGCGCGCTCGACGACGACGCCCAGGCGATGGAGCTGGGCACGCGGGTCCTCCGATTGCCCGAGGTGGTCGAGGATGCTGCCTCGGCCCAGGAAACGCAGGGCCTGACGACCTACGCAACCGACCTGGCCACGACGTTTCACGCGTACTACCGCGATCGACGTGTGGTGAACATCGCGGATCCCGCGACCTCGGCGGCGCGCCTTGCGCTCGTCGATGCCGCGCGCCTGGCCCTCGCCAACAGCCTGGCCTTGATGGGCATCTCCGCGCCGGAGTCGATGTAGAGGGCCGTCAGGGCGCCGGGACGGCCCGCAGCAGCTCGCCGACGCTGGCGATGCGAACTTCGACCTGGGTCGACCCAAGCGAGTGTGCGACCGTCGCCGGGGTGCTCAACGTGCCGGCCTGTGCCTGGGCCGCGAAAGCGAACGCATCGGCATCGGCGGGCGTATCCCATGCGGTCCGCCATGCGACGAGCCAGGCGCCGTCCGTAGCCTCGAGCATCACGACCCGGTCGCCACCCCAGCCGGCGGCTGCGGCCTTGGCCGCCGCGATGCCGGCGGTCGGTTCGAGCCAGGTGGCGATGCCGAGCTCGCCGAGCGTGTCGCTCCAGCCTTCCGTCCAGCCCTCGCCTAGGTCCGCAACCGTCAATGGCGGAGCGACCTCGACCGGTGCCTCGCGCGAGGTGTACTTCTCGGGGTGGATGATCTGCTCGGTCGAGGCGGGCGGGGCCTTGTACGCGGCATCGACCGCCGCCCAGCCACCGGCCTGGTAGAGGCTCGTGGCGAAGACGAGCCCCTCCAGGTACGGGAACTCGAGCTGTCGGGCAAGGAGCCGAGGCACGCCGGAGAGTGCCGCCAGCTGCTCGGCGTCGAGGGCCCGGGTGGTGATCTCCAGCAGCTGCTCGAACGTCAGATTGCCGAGTGCCCACTGCTGCATCGCGAGCGTGGCGTCACCCTCGGCCAGCGTCATGCGCGCGAGGGCACGGTCGCCGTTGGAAAGATCGTCGGTCTCCAGCGTGTTGAGGTCGAAATGCTGGTCCTGCAAGGCGTGGGTGTATTCGTGGGCCAGGGTGACGCGCTCGAGCGGTCCGAAGGCGCCGCCCCGCTGTACGACGGCGAGCTCGCCGGAGTCCTCGTCGTAGTAGCCGAGGACCTGGTCGCCAAGCAGCCCGAGCTGGAGGGCCGCGAGGTCGGTGTCGGCCGGGAAGTACCCGAGCCGCTCGCCGAGGCGCGCCTGGGCGGCGTACTCCTCGGGTGTCGCGGCCTCGGAGATGAACCGTTCCATGTCCTTGCGCAGAGCGACCTCGTCGACGACTCGATCGGGGACGTCGCGTTGCGCGTCGAGCTCGCGAATCGCGTGCACGGACGCCTCGATCTCGGCGATGAGCGCCTCCAGCTCGGCAGGGCTGAGGCTCGGCAGCGGGCTGGGGCTCGGCTCCGGGCTGGGGCTGGCGGTGGGCGGGCCCGGTGTGGCGCTGGCGGGGGCAGGCACCGTGGTCGGCGCAGCCGACGGGACGGATAGGCCGCAGGCGAGAAGGACGTAGGCGGCACCGACGGCGACGGCGAGCAGGCGGACGGGAAGCGCGACGCGCAGTCGGTCTTGCATCGCCGAATGGTATGAGGCGAGCGTGGGTTTCCGGCCTCCCGAAGGTGTCGGTTTCTTCACCGTCTCCGGTCTAGGACCTGAATCGTCGACGCGTACCGTTTCTCCCGTTGGAACCGAGATGACTCTCAGTTCCCTCTCCCTCCCTCCGAACGGGGGACGCCGATTGGGCAGGCGTCCCCCGTTCATTTCGTGTCTGGCACAATCGGCCGGTGGAGATCACCTGGTACGGCGGCACGTGCATCCGCCTGCGCGGCAAGGAGGGCGTCATCGCCGCCGATGCCTACCCGTCGATCGTCGGTCCGACCGGCCGGGGACTGACCGCCGACATCGTCACCTACAGCCACCCCGACCCGAACCCCGTCCCGATCCGCGGCAAAGGCAAGAAGGCACCGACTGACGACGTCGTCCGACCGACCAGCCTGGAGCCCGCCTTCCAGCTCGACCGGCCCGGCGAGTACGAGGTCCATGACGTGCTGGTCAACGGCATCCGGACCTACCGCGACGATCAGAAGGGCGACGAGCGAGGCAGCAACGTCAGCTTCGTCTACGAGCTCGACGGTCTGCACACGGTCCACCTCGGCGACATCGGCCACGAGTTGACCGAGGCCATGATCGGCGAGATCGGGACGGTCGAGGTCGTCGTCGTGCCGGTCGGTGGCCACCTCACGCCGGCGCGTGGCGCGGCGCTCGTCGCACAGCTGGACGCGAACCTGGTGGTCGCCATCCCGGTCTGCGAGGACGAGGCGGCTTGCGACGAGGAGATGGCCAGGTTCCTGCACGAGATGGGTGTCCAGCAGCGACCCGAGCCACAGGCGAAGCTGACGGTGACCCTCTCGTCGGTGCCCCAGGAGCTGACCATGGTCCTGCTCGAATCCAAGGGCAAGGTCTAGGCAGCGCCAACCGCACCGCCCGTGGGGCGTCGCACCAGGGCCCGTCGCCGCGCGAGCGCGTCAGCCTCTGGCGAGCACGACGTTGCCGGCCTTGACCACCACGCGTGCCAGATCGGCACCGAGCCAGTACGGCAACAGCTCATGGGATGGTGCGTCCCAGACCACGAGGTCTGCCGCGCGACCCTCCTCCAGGCTGCCATGGCTCTCGCCGAGGCCGACTGCGTAGGCCGCATTGACCGTCACGGCGGCAAGGGCCTCGGATGGCGTGAGCTTGAGGCGCAGGACGGCCAGCGAGAGCACGAGTTGAAGGTTCGGCGTCGGCGAGGTGCCGGGGTTGAAGTCCGAGCCGAGCGCGACCGGCACGCCACGATCGATGAGCACCCGAGCCGGGGCGTCGTGCTCCTTCATGAGCACCAGGCTGGTCGCCGGCAGGAGGGTGGCGACCACGGGCCGGCCGTCCTCCGCAGCATCCACGAGCGCGGCGATCCCCTCCCGAGACGGCGCCGCCAGGTGATCGGCAGACGTGGCACCCATGTCCGCTGCGAGCTGCGCACCGCCCGATGGCACGAGCTCGTCGGCGTGCAGGCGCAGCGCCAGGCCGTGGCGCAGGCCGGCTTCGAGGACGCGTCGCGATTGCTCGACACTGAACACGCCGCGCTCGCAGAACACGTCACAGAAGCGGGCCACGCCCTGCGCCTCGACAGCCGGCAGCTGCTGCTTGACCACCGAGTCTACGTACGCCTCCGCGCCCGCGCGACGACCGCGGTACTCGGGGGGAACGGCATGCGCACCGAGGAAGGTGGGGACGATCTCGATCGGCCCTTCGACACCGAGACGCCCGGTGACCTCGAGCAGGCGGAGCTCGGTGACCGTGTCGAGGCCATAGCCCGACTTGGCCTCGATGGTCGTGACCCCATGTCCGAGCATCTCGTCGAGCCAGCGGCGGCCATGGGCGTGGAGCTCATCGGCCGACGCGGCGCGCGTCCGCTCGACGGTCGAGAGGATGCCGCCGCCGGCAGCCAGGATCTCGAGGTAACCAGCGCCTTGCTGACGGAGGCGCATCTCGCCCTCGCGCGTGCCGGCGAAGATGAGGTGGGTATGCGGATCGACGAGGCCGGGCGTGACCGTCCCGCCGCGGGCATCGATGATGCTGAAGCGCTTCTCGTCGAGGCCCAGGCCGCGGATCCGATGCATGACCTCGGGCAATGGCCCGACGGCCAGGATGCGGCCCTCCCAGGCCGCCACGGCCGGCGCATGCCGCCCCTTTGGATCCGCCGCGCTATCGCCGTAGACGGCTGCCACATCATCCTGGGAACTGCCCGCACGCAGGCCGCCGGCGAGCGTGACGACCTCGGATGCGCCGCGGACAAGCAGGCCGGGCGCCGGCACCTCGGCCCCCCCGGGCAGGACCCGAAGCGTCACCCGCCGGCCGGCGCCTGGGTCGCCGCGGCCAGGCGCAGCTCGAGCGCCATGGTCGGCTCGAAGTCGCGGATGGCCAGGGCCTCGGCCGCGGCCACGAGGCGCGCCTCGATCGGCAGCTTGGGGGCGACCGCGATGTGATCGGCGACCTCGACCAGGGAAGCCAGTGGCGCAAGGCCGATGAGTTCCGACTCGCGCAGCTCGACGCCCTCGTCGCTGGCCAGGCCACGAACCGTCTCCCACACCAGCCAGAGCGGCGTCACGGTGTGGTCGAGCAGATTGATGGAGACCTGCGCCCGCTGGATGTCGTCAAGGTAGAGCCCGAGCGCCTGGACCCTGGGCAAGCCGCCCGAACGCTCCCGGATGCGATGAGCGATGCGCTTGGCGAAGTCGACGTCGCTCGTCTCGAGGTTGATGTTGAAGGCGATCAGGAACGGTCTGGCGCCGACCGCCACGGCGCCTGCACTCGGATGCATGCGAGCGGGTCCGTAATCGGGCTCACGACCAAGATGCGAGATCTCTGACCGGAGCCCCTCGTACTGTGGTTTCCGGATGTCGGCAAGGACGACCCGCTCGGCACGTGTCGCGGCCTTGGCGTACAGATAGACCGGCAACTCGAAGCGCTCCGCGATGTGGGCGCCGAAGCGGCGAGCCAACCCGACGCACTCATCCATGGTCGTCTCGCCGAGGGGCACGAAGGGGATGACGTCGACCGCCCCGATACGCGGATGCTGGCCCTCATGGTCCTCCATGTCGATCCTCGCGATGGCGACTTCGACGGCGGCCTCCATCGCCACCGCGACCGCGTCGGCCTCACCGGCGAAGGTCAGCACGCTCCGGTTGTGGTCGACATCCGATGTGCGGTCGAGGAGATGAACGTCCGGCGTCGCAGCCACGGCGGCAGCCAGCGCGTCCACGATCTCGGTCCGGCGTCCCTCGCTGAAGTTGGGGACGCACTCGACCAGTTTTGCCATGGGCGCAGTGTACGAGCCGCGCCCCTGGTTCAGGGCGGTGCGCCGCTCAGGGGCACGCCCGGTGGTGCGCCGGTCAGGCTACGGGCAAAGCCTCCGCCGGCTGTGGGCCGGTCAGGCGGCGGGCAAAGCTTCCGCCGGCTTCGGTCGCGGCGGTGCGACCGGCCGAAGGTAGAGGTAGAGCACGGTGACCACGTAGACAGCCCAGACGATGAGCGTGACCCATTCCGGCTGCGACGTGTAGCCGACGATCGCGCGCAGGAACTGGCCGATGCCTTCCTCGTGCGACAGGATGCTGCTGATGTCGAATGCCGTGGCCGTGCCGAAGGTGATGACACCGACTTCGACGAACTCGTGGACGGCATGGCTGAGCAGCCCGGCGGCGATGAAGATGAGGGCGATGCCGGTCCAGCGGAAGAAGGTGCGCAGGTTGATCAGCTGGGCGCCGCGGTAGAAGCCGTAGCCGATGAAGACGGCCAGCACCAGGCCGACCAGGGCGCCGATCAACAAGCCGGTCGCCCCGGCCTCGGCCGAGGTCGCCGCCCCGGTCAGGAAGAGGGCCGTTTCGACGCCTTCCCGGATGACGGCCGTGAAGGCGAGGAAGCTGAGCGCCCAGGCGCCACCCGATGTCAGGGCACGGTCGACGGCGGCCTGTAGGTCGCCTTTGATGGAGGCCGCCTGGCGCCGCATCCAGAACAGCATCCACGTCACCACGGCAGCGGCCAGGAGCATGGCCAGGCCCTCGAAGATCTGCTCGTACGGTTCCTCGAGGCCGCCGATGGTCAGGAACAGCCCGACCCCGACGCCGAGGCTGAGGACGACCGCCAGGCCGACACCGAGCCAGATGCGCCCGAAGTAACGGGCATTCCCGGTCCGGGCCAGGTAGGCCAGGATGATGGCCACGATGAGCGCTGCTTCGACCCCCTCGCGCAGGCCGATGAGCAGCCCACTGGCGACGAATCCTGGCTCGAACATCTCGGGACCGATCCTCCATCCAATCCCGACGCGGCGAGTCGGGATTTGACTGGATGGTAGAGCAGCGCGGGCGCATCGGTCAAGGAGGCCTGACCCATGGAGTCAGGCGGACCTGACCCCATGCCACGCCCTCGTCGCGGGGTACCATCGCAGGAGCGATGACGCACCATGCCGCAGAGCACATCCATCCCCTGACAGAGGCCGCCCAGGGCTACCTGCTCGCCCTCCGCGTGATGACCGAGGGCGGCGCCACGACGATGGTTTCGGCGGTGGCACGACAGATGGGCGTTTCGACGCAGGCCGCCTCGGAGATGATCGGTCGCCTGACCGCCGATGGGCTGGTGGCCGTGAGCGCCGACCGCGGCTTGGCACTGACCCAGACCGGGCGCTCCGTGGCCGAGACCATCTTCCGGCGCCACTCCCTGCTGGAGTGGCTCTTGATCAAGGTCATCGGCCTCGGCTGGGCAGAGTCGGACGAGGAAGCTGGTCGGCTGCAAGGGTCCATCTCGCCACGCGTCGAAGCGGCCATCTCGGACCTGCTCGGCAACCCTCCGACCTGCCCGCACGGCAACCCCATCGACGCCGATGCCGCGCGCACGAGGCCGAAGGGCATCCGGCTGTCCGAGGTCGAGCCCGGCACGGATGTGACGATCTTCCGGATCACGGAGATGGCCGAGGAAGACCGCGAGTTGCTCGAATACCTCGAGGTCCAGGGGCTGGTTCCTGGCGCGCACGCGACGGTCGTCGACGTCTCCGCAGGGCGAGATTCGCTGACCATCGACGGACCGCGGGGCCGAGGGTCGCTGGGCCTCCGGCCGGCCGCACTGATCCGCGTCCTGCCGGGTCGGGCCGATCCGGGCCTCTTCCACCGCGTGCCCGATCGCGCGCGGGTCCCGATGGCGTGACCAAGGGCGGCGCCTCCCGGCCGGAGCGCAAGGTCCGAATCGGCGCCGAGCCGCTGCGCGTGGACGACATCGTGCGCATCGCCCACGGCGCCGGGGTCGAGCTCACAGCTGAGGCCGAGGCCCGCGTCATCGCCTCTCGGGCGGTCGTCGAAGAGCATCTCCGCCGGCCGGAGCCCGTGTACGGCCTGAATACCGGTCTTGGCCACATGCGCGACGAGCGGATGCCGACCGACCAGTTGCTCGCCTACCAGGTCGCCATCGTCCGTCTCCACGATGGCGCCACCGGGCCGCCGCTCTCGACGGCCATCGTCCGGGCCGCGATGGCGGTCCGCCTCGCCGGGATGGTCCGCGGTGGCAGCGGCATGACGCTCGAGGCGGCGCGCACGTATGCGGCCATGCTCACGGCCGGGGTCCATCCGATCCTCCACGAGGCAGGCTCGGTGGGTGCATCCGATCTCATGCACATGACGGCCATCGCCATGGTCGTCATCGGCGAGGGCGTGGCAGAGTACCAGGGTGCCCGGATGCCCGGCGCCGAGGCGATGCGTCGCGCCGGGATCCCCACGATCACCCTCCAGCCCAAGGAGGGGCTCGGGGCCATCTCCGCCAACGGGGTGAGCATCGGACATGGCGCCCTCGTCGTGGCCCGCGCGGCTCGCGTGGCAGCCACTGCGGACCTGGTGGCGGCGGCGACCATGGTGGTGCTCGGGGCGAACCCCTCCATCGTCGAGCCGGCCGTGGCGGCGGCCAAGCCCATCCCCGGCCAGATCGATGCCGCCGCCCACCTGCGCCACTTGCTTCGCGGCAGCGAGATCCTCGAGCCCGACGCACCACGCTCGGTCCAGGACCCGCTCTCGTTGCGGGTCGTGCCCCAGGTCCACGGGGCATTCCGCGAACTCGGTCGCTTCGCACACGAGGCCGTCGACGCCGAGCTGGTGGCCATGGACGACAACCCCCTGGTCGTCGTCGACGAGGGCCGCATGATCAGCAACGGCAACTTCCACCCCATGCTCATGGCCCTTGCGTTCGAAGCGCTCCGACCGGCCATCGCGCATGTCGGCCAGCTCAGCGATCGGCGCATGAACCAGCTCTGGACACGCCTTCTATCGAGCGCCTCCATGGAAGCGATCAGCGGCTATGCCTCGCAGCCGGGGACGGGCTTCTTGTCGCGCTACGCGGCTGCGGCCCGCTATGCCGAGCTGCGGACGCTGGCCGGGCCGGCGACGCTCGACATCGGCGCCCTCGATCTCGGGGTCGAGGACCACGCTACGGCCGCGCCGCTCACGGTCCGGCGCACCGAGCAGGCCCTCGATGCCCTGGAAGCGATCCTCCTGACCGAGCTGCTGACCGATCGCGATTGCTTCGCCATCCTCGGTCGGACCGAGGGCCTCGGGACCGGCGTGGGAGCGGCCATGTCGACCATCGATCGAGCCTGCACCGCCGTCGGGCCGGTCAGCGTCGTGGCCGACGTCCACGCCGCATTGCAGCCGCTCCTGACGACGACGATCCTCGAGGCCGCCGACTCGGCCTGATCGCGCAGGCTACGCGTCGTGAAGCGTGCGGACGACGACCTTCCAGCGACCTTCGAACCGACAGAGGTTGTAGGAGTCGACAAAGTCCCATACGTCG
>JBEVDC010000028.1:0-7889 GCA_040514195.1 Candidatus Limnocylindrales bacterium
GCGGACCTGGCGACGCTGCCGCTGCCCACGGTCGTCTCCTCGACCAGGCGGCCGGTGAAGGTGGTACCCAGGATGCCCTCGTGGACGAACGCCTCCCCGAGGCCGAGCTGCCCTTTGGCGTGTAGCACCGCCATCTGGGCGCAGGTGCCGGTGCCGCACGGTGAGCGGTCGATGGCGCCCGTCCAGGTCGAGGGCCGCTCCCAGTCCAGCCGGCCGGTCGAGACCGTCACCGCATTGCGGCGCGACGAGCCCGCCCCGTGGGGCGGCCCCGAGAGCTGCGCGATGGTGATGCCGCTGAATCCGGGCTGGTCGGGATGGCTGACCGGGAGCTGCTCGTTGGCGGCGGCCTTGATCATCTCCGAGATGCGCGTGATGTCCCGGCCCTCGTCAGGCGTCAGCCGGAGCCCGAATCGTTCGGCCGCGGCGATGGCGAAGAACATGCCGCCGTACGCGACGTCGACCATGACCGTGCCCAGCTGCGGCACCTCGACGGGCGCGTCGAGGTAGGCGACGAAGGCCGGCACGTTGCGGAAGGTGACGCTCGTGACCTTGCCGTCGCGGCACGACGCGCGTACCCGGATGAGGCCGGCCGGTGCCTCGAGGACGAGCTCGGTGACTGGCTCCGTCATCGGCAGCATGCCGGTCTCGAGCAAGGCGGTCACCGTGCAGATCGTGTTCGTGCCCGACATGCCCGGGTACTCGACCTGCTCCATGATCACGAACCCGACCTGGGCGTCGGGGTGACTCGAGGGCAAGACCAGGTTGACATTGGCGGCCGGGTAGCCGCGCGGCTCACGGAGCATCAGCAGGCGCAGCTCGTCGCCCTCGGTCGCAAGCCATCGCATCTTGTCGAACATGGTCTCGCCCGGCACGTCGAGGACGCCGCCGACGATGACGCGGCCGTGCTCGCCGGCTGCATGGGCCTCGACCGACTGGATCATGCGAGCGAATCGCAACTCGACCTCCGACGTTCGATGGTATCGCCCGGGACCGGTTGACGGGCAGGCGAGGATTGGCTTCGTGACCGGCCCTCCGACGCGCCATGTGGCAGGCCCCAGCCATCGCTTCGACTGGCTGATGGCCGGGCTCGGGGCCGCGCTCGTCTACGGTGCGTTCCTCGGCGCCTGGTCCGACGGCCACGGCAGATACGAAGGCGACTTCGTCTCGACCTGGTACCTGCCCGCGTTCCTCGGCTACTTCGGCTCGCTGGTTGCCCTGCTGGTCGTCGGTTCTCGGCACGCGGCAAAGCGCGTCTCGCGCGGTGACCGGTCCCGTCACCTGGCGCCGCCCGGCTACGAAGTCGCGCTTCTTGGTGCCGCGCTCGCGGGGACCGGGCTGCTCGTCGACATCGCTTGGCAGGCCGTCTTCGGGCAGGAGGTGGACATCGAGCGAAACCTCGCGCCGCCCCGCGTGATGCTCGCCGTCGGCATCATGCTCATCGCCGCCGGGCCGCTCGTGGCGTCATGGCGACGGGTCGATGTGGCCGGCGAAGCCGCCCTGGCTGTGCACGATCGAGACGCCGCCACGGACGTGGCCATGCGACCCCGGCTCGCTCTTCGGCTGCCCCAGGTCGTGTCGCTCGGTCTGACGCTGGCGGCGCTCGGGTTCCTGAGCGCGGCGGCCACGCCGGCGAGCCAGCACTGGGCCGAGCGCGACGCGGGCGACCGTCGATTGGCTCGGCCGGACGACATCTGGATCATGGCTCCCGACGGCTCACGCCAGACGCGCCTGACGACGGCACGCTCCGGCGCCGAGTCATTCCATGAGCCGATCTGGGCGCCGGACGGATCGGCGATCCTGGTCATCGCCGGCCGAGCTCTCGAAGACGAGAGCCAGGGAGTCGACGGGGTCGCCTATGACCTTGCCGTCCTTGGGCCAGACGGCAGCCGAGTCCGAGCGATCACGGACTCGCCAGCATTCGACGCGCAAGCGCACCTGTCCCCGGACGGCTCCGAGCTGGTCTTCAGCTCCCAACGCCTGACCACGGCCTCACTTCCGACGCCTGCTGCTTCCGACGCGCGGACGCCTGCCGCCACGGTCGCGTCGGTCACGGGAGGGGGACCACAGCCTGGCCGCGACCCGGGGCTCGGCGTTCAGGGCGGAGGCACGTCGGTGCCCCCCGGCTTCCGCTGGGACATCTACGTTGCGAATGCCGACGGGTCCGGCGAGCGTCGGCTGACCGAGGGCGGCACGATCAACATCGCGACCGGCTGGGGCGAAGACGGTCGGATCCTCTTCCACTCGGACCGCGACGGCGACTTCGACGTCTACTCCATGCGCCCCAATGGCAGCGATGTGCGACAGCTGACCGATGACCCAGCCGACGACACCTGGCCTGCCTGGGCGGCGGATGGTCGGATCGCCTTCACCTCGGACCGCGACGGCGACTTCGACATCTGGACGGCTGCAGCCGATGGCTCCGGCCCGCTCCCGCTCACGGACGACCCGGCTGACGACTGGATCCCGGCCTGGTCGCCCGACGGCTCGACGATCGCCTTCCTGAGCAATCGTGACGAGTCGATCGAGGTCTACGCCGTCTCGAGCGCCGGCGGCGAAGCGCGGAACCTGAGTCGAACGTCAGGCATGGACGAACTCATCACGTCGGGTGCCTGGTCGCCGGATGGCTCGACCATCGTTTACTCGGCGTTCCCCTTCGGACCGCCGGCGACCGACCCCGAACTCAGGACTCTGCTGGCACTCGCGGTCCTCCTCGTCTGGGCAGCGACGCTCGCCGGGCTGATCGTCGCCACCGTGCGCCGCGCCGCACTGCCGCGTGGCGCGATCACGATCGCGCTCCTCGTCGGCGCCATCCCCGCCGGGCTGGCCTTCGACGAGCCGCGCGTCATCGTGGCGGCCATCGTCGCGGGCATCGTCGGCGACCTCATCGTCTGGTTCGCGCACCCGGGTCCGGCGCGGCCGCGAGCCGTGTGGTTGCTCGGGACTGCTCTGCCAGCCACCTGGTCGGCCGCTTACCTGGCGGCCGTGGCCGTGACCACGGGCACGAGTCTCTCGATCCATGCCGCCAGCGGCGCCGTCGTCCTCTCGGGTGTCATCGGGCTCTTGATGGCCGTCGTCATCGTGCGAGACCGACCCGCCGATCACCGCGCTGCATGACCAGGCGGAGCAACGCCCCGGCGTCTTGACGGATCGGAGTCCTCGAGCGACATGGGCGGTCGCGCTCCTGGCGCGATACCATCGGCATGTGCCACAGACGAGGACGGCCGCGCGTCCCACGACGACCGGAACGAGCCGCGCTACGCGGGCGACCCGTCCCCGAACGAACGGCCGGGGGGCGCCGGCCTGGCCGGCCAACACGCCGGCTCCGATCCTCGTCGAGCAGCGGCGCGGCCCGGTCACCGAGAGCCGGCACCGCGGCCATATCGTCCAGGTCGGGAGCGACGGCTCGATCGAACGCGCGATCGGCGACCCGAACGTCGTCGTCACGCTGCGTAGCGCGGTCAAGCCCTTCGCCCTGCTGGCCCTCGTCGAGTCCGGTGCTGCGGATGAGCTCAACCTGACCGACATGGAGCTGGCTGTGATGGCCTCGTCGCACCACGGCGAGGACCTCCACGTGCGGACACTCCAGGCCGTCTTCCGGCGCGCTGCGCTGAGCCAGAACCTGCTGGCCTGCGGGACGGCGGGGGCGCCGCTCGACGAGCTGACCCGTATCCGCCTGGCG
The DNA here is from genome assembly GCA_040514195.1 of Candidatus Limnocylindrales bacterium. Taxonomy (GTDB): domain Bacteria; phylum Chloroflexota; class Limnocylindria; order Limnocylindrales; family CSP1-4; genus CSP1-4. The sequence continues at coordinate 3,680 of JBEVDC010000028.1, forward strand.
CGCGATGGTGAGGCGCCCGGGCCGATCCGCCACATGTGCTCGGGCTTCCATGCCGCGAGCATCCTGCTCAGCCACCACGCGGGCTGGCCGCTCGAGGCGTACTGGCACTCGGACCATCCCAGCCAGGCCGCCGTCCGTTCCGCCGTGGCGCGATGCTTCGGTACCGTGCCCGACCGGCTGGTCACGGCGGGAGACGACTGCGGTGTGCTGACCTACGCCTTTCCGCTGGTCGAGGTCGCCCGTGCGTACGCCCTCCTTGCCGATCCCGCCGGCGCCGCTCCCGACCCACGTCGCGGGGCCCTGGCGCCGACCCTGCTCCGCATCCGCGACGCGATGGTCGCTGCGCCGGAGCTCGTCGGGGGGGTCCGCGGCAGCCTGACCACTTCGCTCATGAAAGCCGGCGAGGGCGGATTGGTCTCCAAGTCGGGCGCCGAGTCGCTCGAGGGCATCGGCTTCGTGCCAGGCCAGGGGCGGGCCGTGACCGGGGGCATGGCGGCCAAGATCGATGACGGCGACGGACGTGATCGCGCGTTGGCGCCTGCTGTCGTGGAGGCGCTGGCCCAGCTCGGGGTCCTCGACGACAGCGCCGTGCGGTCGCTGGCCGCCTTTGCCAAACCGACCGCTCCTGATGCCCACGGCGACGTCGTGGCACATGCCATCCCCGTCTTCGAGCTGGCGCCCATCTCGGAGCTGGTCTAGGACCGCGACGAGATGCAGCGCGTCCCCGACCCGTACCGAGTGCTCGGCGTCAGCCGGGACGCCACGAACGCCGAAGTGAAGGCTGCCCACCGGCGGCTGGCGAAGCGCTACCACCCGGACGCACCGCACGCCGATGCCGTGCGGTTCCTGGCTGCCCAGGACGCCTATGAGCTCCTCCGCGATCCGCTCCTCCGTCGTGAGTGGGACCGCAGGCATGCCCCCGGCCCCGTGCGTGCAGGATCGACGTCGGCGGCCCCACGTCGTGGCCGGACGACGGGCGGCGATCGGCCCGACAGCAGTGCTCCGCCGGCGTCGCCAAGGAACCACCGACGGGCGCCGGTCGGCGTCGATGCGACATTCGGGCCGAACGACCGGCCGCCCCAGGCAGATAGCTGGACGTGGACCGCCGAGGGCGTGCCGTGGTGGGAGGACGGCGGCTCGCCGAAGACGCGCCGGGCGTCGCGTCGCCGGCCGGCCCCCGGCGCCGAACGGCCGGGCCAGGCGGCGACCGGCGGGTCGGGCACCCCGTCAGGCAGGACGAGCTCGACCGAGGGCGGCAACGGAGCCGAGCCGACCCAGCGGAGGTCGTCCCGGACGAAGGCACCGACCGAGCCAGCAGGAGCGGCGCGCACCGAGTTCGATGTCTTCTCCCGCTCGAGCGGAGCCGCCTGGTCGTCTGCCTCGCGAGCCTACTTCCGTCGTCGCGCGGCCGACATGCCGAGCGGCGCCGCCAACCCGAACACGCCGCGCTGGACGACGCCGGTCGGCGCACCGCCACCGCGCCGGTACGAGACGCCCACGGCGACGGGTCCATCGGCCGGAGGCCCGACCCCCATGGCGGCCCCGCGCACCGCCGGTCCGGCCCCTTCGACACCCCGGACACGCCCGTCGTCGACGTCGCCGCCGGTTCCACCGTCGGCGACGCCAGCGGTGGTCCCACCATCCCCGACGGGCCGAAGGCTGGCGGCCGTCCTTGCGGCCATCTTCAAGCGGGGAGAGCGGTGAGCGGAGGACCGCTCGGCGCGCCCGACCTCCTTCGTTCGGTCGGGCTGATCGTCGACGGTCCCGCGGCATGGGGCACTCGAGTGCGCTCGAGCGGGCCCGGGGTGTATGTCATCGAGCTGCCATCGGCACCCGAATCGGCGCCGGTGGACTTCGATGCCATCGGCCGATGGTTGGACCGGGTGCCTGGCCTGACGATCGACGGTGCCGTGCCGACCGGTCGCGAGCTTGCCGCGCGGCTGCACCGCTTTTGGCTGCCGGGACAGCCGGTCCTCTACATCGGGATGTCGGCCGTCTCCATCGGGGCCAGGCTCGATGCCTTCGCCCGCACGCCGCTTGGCGATCGGAAGCCGCACGCGGGCGGCTACTGGCTGAAGGCGTTGAGCGGGCTCGAGCGGCTGCGTGTCTGGTGGTCCGAGACCGATGCTGCTGAGGAATACCAGGATGCGCTCCTGGATGCCTTCAGCGCGGGCGTGCCAACAGAGGTGGCGACCGAGCTCGAGGCGACCGTGGTGCTGCCCTTCGCCAACCTGCAGGCGCCCGACGGCCGACGTAAGGAGCACGGCATCAAGGGCGCCCTGGCTCAGGAGGCGCCGGCCGGCCCGGTGACGCCCGCACAGCGTCTGGCTGCGGCGGTCAAGCCCGCGAGGCGTCCGTCCAGAGGGATCCTCCGATCGGACGGCGTCATCGGTGACCCCGTCCGCCGCGCCCCGGTCCGCCGCGATGTGGCGACGCCGGTCAGCGGGCCCGATGCGCCGCGGCCGCCGACGCGGGTCACGGCCACCGGCCTGGCCGCGATGCAGGCGGAACACCACCAGCTGACGACCGTGGCGCGGCCCGCCATCGTGGCCCGCATCAAGGCCGCCCGCGAGCTGGGCGACCTGCGTGAGAACTCCGAGTACCAGGAGGCTCGACGGGAGCAATCGTTCGCGGAGGGCCGCATCCAGGCCCTCGACGAGCTCCTTCGGAACGTCGACGTGATCGAGGAAGGCGCCGCGATCCATCGGGTCGAGCTCGGCACCAGCGTCGTCGTCGATGACGGCTCCGGGGAGTCGGCCTTCCGGATCGTCGGCCCCTCCGAGTCCGACCCTCGCAACGGCCGGATCTCGGCCCGATCGCCCATCGGCGCCGCCATGCTCGGGCACCTGCCGGGCGACGAGGTCGAGGTCGTCTCGCCGGCCGGCACGACGCGCTATCGCATCGTCAGCATCGGCTGACGCCCGGGAGTCGTGGCGTGACCATCCGCTGCCGCATCGCGCCCAGCCCGACCGGCCCGCTCCACATCGGGACGGCGCGGACGGCGCTCTTCAACTTCCTCTTCGCTCGACACGTCGGAGGCACGTTCGTCCTGCGCCTCGAGGACACCGACGTGGCACGCTCGACGGTCGAGTTCGAGCGCGACATCCTCGACGGGCTCCACTGGCTTGGCCTTGAGTGGGACGAGGGGCCGGAAGTGGCCGGCCTGCCGGCGCTTGGACCGTATGGGCCGTATCGCCAGATGCAGCGCTTGCCCCTCTACCAGGAGGCGGCCGAGCGACTGCTCAGCGAGGACCGCGCCTATCACTGCTACTGCACGCCCGACGAGCTGGCCGCCGACCGCCAGGCGCAGGAGGCCGCCCATCAGGCGCCCCACTATGTCGGCCGCTGCGCCCGCCTGTCGCCCGTGGAACGGCGCGCCCGCGAGGCGGAAGGTCGTCGCCCTGTCATCCGCTTCCGGGTCGGAGAGGGGAAGGTCGCCTTCGACGACATCGTCCGAGGCCACGTCGAGATCTCGACCGAGGCGCTCGGTGGCGACCTCATCATCGTGCGTTCCGACGGCACGCCGCTCTACCACTTCGTCGTCGTCGTCGACGACGCGATGATGGCCATCACCCACGTCATCCGCGGCGAGGACCACCTCTCCAACACGCCCAAGCACATCCTCCTCTTCCGTGCGCTCGGCGCCGAGGTCCCCGACTTCGCCCACCTGCCGCTCATCCTCAATCCTGATCGGACCAAGATGAGCAAGCGCATGGGCCAGACGGCGATCGCCGACTACATCGCCCAGGGGTACATCCAGGAGGCCATGGTCAACTTCCTGGCGCTGCTCGGCTGGGCGAGCGGGACGGAGGAGGAGCTCTTCACGCTTGACGAGCTCATCGCGCGCTTCGATCTCAGCCGTGTCCATCAGGGTGGCGCCGTCTTCGATCGGGAGCGCCTCGAATGGCTCGACGGCCAATGGATCCGTCGCCTCTCGGCTGACGATCTGGTGGACCGGATGGCCCCGTTCCTGGCGGCCGACCTGGCGCTCCTGCGGGCAACAGGCGCGGAAGTCCGCGAGCCATCCGAAGGAGACCTGCAGGCGCTGGTGCCGCTCGTCCAGGAGCGCATGCCGGTGCTCGGCGCCATCGGTAGCCTGGTCGACTTCATCTTCCTGGAGTCGGTGACCGTCGATCCGGAGCTGCTGGTGCCCAAACGATGGGACGCCCCCACGACGCTCGAGGGCCTGACGGCGGCCCGCAAGGTCATC
>JBEVDC010000057.1:0-3876 GCA_040514195.1 Candidatus Limnocylindrales bacterium
ACGTGGCCGTAGCTGGCCAGGACCCGGTAGTCCTCGCCGAGATACCGCTCGATCGTGCGCGCCTTGGCCGGTGACTCGACGATCACCAGGTTCTTCGTCATCGGCCGCGAGTGTAGCACCGGCCTCATGGCGGTCCATTCACGCTCATCGACCGGTTGGTGCGCCTGCGCGGGCGGAGCCGCTCATGCGGGCTCGAAGGACTCTCGATGGTGCGAAGCGGTCAGGCCTCGCGGACGCGCCGTAGCAGATCCTCGTCGAGCTCCAGCTCGGGCTCGTCTTCGCCGTCGAGCTCGTACGCGGCCGATAGGCCAAGGGCCTGGTCGCCGAGCGCCTCGACGGGGATCTCGATGAACCGGATCTGGAGGAACGGGATGACGAAGGTCGAATCGATGGCGTCGACGAACGACGGGCGCTTGCCGTTGGTGTTGCGCATGTTGGTGCAGACCAGCGCCACGTCCGCGGCCGCGGGCATCGACTCGAGGTCGACAAGCACGGGTTGCTCACCGACCATGTGCACGACCGCGCCGCGGATCATCGCGCCAGACCTCAGCCTCGACGCGCCCTACGGATGGTAGAAGTCGGTGACCAAGCGGACCCGGCCATCCGCCTTCCAGACGCCGATGCCGACCGTCGAGAAGTCCGGGTCCTTGATGTTCCGCCAGTGACCTCCGTTCGAGTCCTTCTCGCTCTGGAAGAAACGATGCGAGGCGAGGACCGCGTCGTAGGCATTGCCGGAGCGGCAGCCGATGTTCTCGGCCCAGGTCCAGTTCGTGTATCCGGCGCGGCGCAGGCGATCGCCTGGGTCGCCGCCGATGAAATGGCTGCAGTCGTTTCCGATGGCCAGCTTCTTGGCGTACGGTCGAGCGACCTTCGATGAGATGCCGCTGCTCAGGGAGAGTGGCTTGCGATAGGCAGAGTAGGTGCCGCTGCCATAGCCCTTGCACGATCCGTCAGCCTGCACCCAACCCCCGGTCCGCGTGCAGTTGAGGAGTTTCAGGTAGTACTTCTCGACCGACAGCCACGGCGCACTGCCCGTGCTCGGGCTTGGGCTCGGGCTCGGGCTCGGCTTGGGCTTGGTGCTGGATGCCCGCGTGACCTGCCGCCTGGCGGCCGGCTTCGGTTCGACCGTGAAGGTCGCCTTGTAGGCCACCTCGGCGGGGTCGTCGCCGAGCGGGACTCCCGCCGCCGAGCGCGCGGCTCCCGTGATGGCGACGGTAACCTTGTCGCCATACGCGAAGTCGCGGTCGGGATCGACGACCATCACCCGGCCGCTCTCGAGCCAGCTGATCTTGGCGTCCTTGAGCGGGTCGAGGCCGCTGACGCGCAGTGCGCCGCGCGTGACGCGCTTGTCCATGGGCATCGAGAAGCGCACGCTGATGGTCTGGTCGCGATCGATCTTCGTGGCGCCCCCACCGGGTCGGCTGCGCACGACCGTCGGTCGAGCCGCGACCTGGACCTCGAGGCGGAGCGGCGAGGTGATGGCCACGCCGTCGCCGTCGGCGACCGATGCCGCCAGCCGGAAGACGTAGGTCCGCCCGGGCTCGAGCGGGGCAGTCGGCGTCCAGATGAACCGGTCGGCGCCGCTGTCGCCTGGCTCAGCCGAAGCCAGGAGCGACCCTTCTACGGTCGGCTCGACGCTGAACGCCTTGGCCACGGCCGCCGTCTGGACCGGAGCGCTGAAACGAATGGCGATGCCGGTTTCCGGGAGGGCGACCCTGCCCGAGGCACGCGTCACGGCCAGCTGGGCCGCGGGGCGCTGGCGGGTGAAGAAGATGACCCGCACTGGAGTCGTGAGGGCCTTGCCTGTCGCGTCTGCGGCCGAGGCATCGATGGTGATCGTGTAGAAGGTCCCGGGCTGCCAGGCGCCGCGGGGCGCCAGATGCAGCGTCCGGCCACCGTTCGACCATGTCGCCTTGGTGGCGGCGGCGGGCTGGATGGCGGTCGCGGCCGCCACCGAGGCCGGATCCATGGGCGTGCTGAAGTCGATGACGACCGGCTCGCCGACGTCGAAGTCGGCCTCGACGGATGCCGCCATGCGCGCCGCGGCATGCGGGTCGACGGGGGTGGTCTTGAAGGCGGTGATGGGCGACGTCGTGGTGTTGAGGGCGGCGACCGTCATGAGGGCGACGACGGCGGCCAGGGCGGCCATCCTGAGGGCGGGTCGGCGCGCCCCAGAGCGCGCAAGCCGGCTCGCCACGGCGGCGGGCAGCCCGAGGACGACGGCGATCGCGTCACGCAATAGCTGGGGTCTCCTCGTTCGGGCCCGGATTTCGCCGCTGGGGCGACGACTCCTCCGCTGACCCGCTCGGTGTCCGGCGAAGGTTAACAGAGGCCTCCAAAAGGTGGCAAACGAGCGACGATCCCGGACACTGTGACGGCGCGGCCGACCTTGCTCGACGATGGCGCCGTCCGGCCTGCATCGTGATCATCCGCCGTCGAGGAGCACGCCTGCCGGCAGCACGGATGCGCCGTGTAGTCGGACCAGGCCACGCAGGTGGAGCAGGCTGATCGCCCCGGCCAATACGCCGGGCGAGAGCCCGGTGACCGCGACCAGTTCGTCGAGCGTTCCCGGCATGGCCGCCACGGCATCGGCCACGCCCCGTTCGACCGGCCCCAACTCGGCCAGCACGAGTGCCACCGTGCTCAAGCGCGTCGTCTCATCCGGTCGCGCGGCGGTCGACTTCGACCGGGCACGATCGGCGAAGACGCGTACGAGGTCCTCGACCAGCTCCCGATCGCCGACCAGCGGACGGGCGGGTGTCTCGCGAAGGAGCCGCAGGCAGCCGGCAACGCTGCGGTCGCCGGGGCGTCCCGGGGCCACGAACAGCGGCCTCCCCTGCTCGAGGGCATGGTGAGCGGTGTTGAGCGCACCGCTCCTGGACGGCGCTTCGACCACGATCGTGGCATCGGCCAGTGCAGCGATCAGGCGATTGCGGCGCGGAAAGCTGCCCTTTTCGGGCGTCACGAGCGGCGGCACCTCGCTGACGACGGCGCCGCCCGTGTCGACGATCGCGGCCAGCAGCTGACGGTGGGCCCGTGGCCCGGGCTCGGCGTGTCCGCCTGCGATGACGGCCACCGTCCGGCCACCGGCGTCGATGGTGGCGGCATGGGCGGCCCCGTCGATCCCGAAGGCAAGCCCGGACACGACCGTCGTCTGCAGCTCGGTCAGGCGGTGTGCCAGGCGGGCAGCCAGGAGACGGCCGACGGCGGTCGGTCGTCTCGTGCCGACCACGGCGACAACACGAGGCGCGTCGAGCGAGCTCCGCTCGCCCCAGCCGTAGATCACCGGCGGCGGCGCCACCAGGACGTCGAAACGGTCGGGATAGCCAGGATCGAGCGGCGTGACCGTCCAGACGCCGTGGGCTTCGAGCACCGCATCGGCCGATCCAGGTCGAGCAGCCACGGCCTCGATCCCTGCCACGACCTCCGCTCGGAGGCGGCGGCCCGCGGCATCGGAGGGCGGCTGCCGCCGGAGTGAACCGTCGCGCGCCGCCGCCAGCACGCCCGAGGCGCTGCCGCTGGCCTCGACGAGCCGCTGGAACGTGTGCTCGCCGACTCCCGGCGCCGAGGCCAACGCCAGCCAAGCCTGTCGCTCCGTTTCGAGCTCGGTCATGCCGCGAGCGTCCGCTCACGCGGGTCCCGCAAGCCGGCCGCGGCGAGGACCGTCGCCGGCCCGACGACCTGCTCGTCAGCCAGGTCGGCGATGGTCCGTGCGATGCGCAGCACGCGGTGGACACCCCGTGCCGACCAGCCGCTCGTGTCGGCCAGATCGGTCAGGAGGCGGCGCGCATCCGACCCCAGGGCGGCGGCATCCGTGACCTCACGTCCCGAGAGCTCACGGTTGAGTCGTCCGCCGTTCCTGGCCCGTGCACGGGC